>JANMEM010000368.1:0-5575 GCA_031376985.1 Hyphomicrobiales bacterium | reverse complement strand
CGGTCTGACAGCACCAGCGGATCACCGCCGGACAAGATCACTTCCCAAATTTCAGGGTGATTTGCGATGTAACCAATCGCGGTATGCATCTCTGCGGCCGATAGCGCCTGCTCCGCTTGCCCCACGGTTTCACGACGGAAGCAAAAACGACAATAAACAGCACACGTATGCGTGGGCTTCAACAACACGCGGTCAGCGTAACGGTGGGTAATGCCTTTGACGGGCGTGTGCGCTTCATCGCCAATCGGATCTGCCAATTCTTCCGGCGTGATGATCAACTCGTCCGTGGACGGAATATATTGCCTCGCGATCGCGGGGTTCGACAATTGTCCCGCCACATGCGGTGTGATGCGCAGCGCAAATTGCTCCACCACGCGCTGCAAATCGTCATGCAGGGCTGGGTTGGTCAAACCCTGTTCTCCCAGGGCTTCTATGCTGCGGATTGGTTTCATGTCTGGATTCAAGCAGGCGCCACAAAGGCTTGGGAAATATCGATAAAAACCTGCTGTGATTCATGGGCTGCACAATGCTTTTCGATTCCCGGATAGCGGCCAACCGCTGCAATTTTTGGGTGACATTCTGACAGGTGGCGATACATGCACGTGATCGCAACATCAGCCCGCGTCATGGGCCCTTCAGTCAGGCGGTGATTGTTCAGCACAGCCAAAGTCTGCTCCAGCTGTCGGGTCAATCGCGCCACATAAGCCTCTGACGGCGTATCATGCAGCCGCTGCTCATAAAACAACCTGACAGCCATATCCGACACGCCGCTGGCCAGACTGACGACCTGCTGTACACGATAACGCTCAGGCTGGCTCTGGGGCAGCAACCGTTTCTCGGCGGCCACCAGTGAGTCCAGATAATCGATAATCGCCGCCGTCTCGATCAGCGCTTCGCCTGAGTCCAACACCAGCGTCGGCACACGGATCAACGGGTTGAGTGCTGCAAGTTCGTCGGCATTGCCAAACACCGACCATGTGCTGTGCTCAAACGAAAGGCCGTAGAGCGTCATGGTAATCCCCACACGGCGTGTGAAGGGCGAGTCATATTGGCCGATGAGTTTCATTTTCATTTTCCTTGCGCCAGTGCGATCTTGAACGCAAAAAACGCGAATACGCCTGCAAATGAATAATCAATGCCGCGCAGAAATTTCGGGCGGGATTTCAGCCACGCAACAAGTTTCTCGGCACCAAGGATCATCAGAAACGCACCGGGAGTGTTGATGACGACAAAATACAGACCGAGAAATAGCAGCTTTCCGGTAACATGGGGATCATTTGCTGACACGAACTGCGGCAGGAAAGTGATGAAGAACAGTACCACTTTGGGGTTGGTGAGATTGACGGTGACGCCCATTATAAAACTGCTCTTCACCGACGCACTACCACTGTCTCCTGCTTTCACATTCAGCGATGAACCATTGCGGATCGCATCTATCGCCAGCCACAGCAGATAAATTGCACCGACAATTTTCAACACGAGAAAGCCCGTTTGTGAAGCAGCAATCAATGCCGATACACCAAAGGCCGCCAGCAACGTATGCACAATGCAGCCCACATTGGTGCCTACCATGGCGGCAACGCCGGCAGCACGACCAGACCCAATGGTGCGGGACAGCCACAAACTCATGTCCGGCCCCGGTGTAATGAACAGCAACAATGATGCGATTGTGTAGGTAAACAGGGTGGTGGAGTCGGGCAAAAAGGTCATGATGGCGGCGTGATACACCAAACGCTTTCGACTTGCGAATCTCTGTCGTTTTATTTCAATCTCCAAACACGGCGACTGGTTGTGCGTATTGAGTCGGTTTCGAAGGAATGCCAGCCCATGAACAAAAGCGAATTGATTGCCAAGGTTGCCACCGACACACGACTGACACGTGGAGAAGCTGAAGAGGTCGTCGATGCAACGATTGAAAACATCATCAAGGCTCTCATGGATGGCGACGACGTGCGCCTGATGGGCTTTGGAGTATTCACGGTCACCCGCCGCGAAGCCGGCAAGGCGCGCAATCCGAAAACGGGAAAGATCATCAAGATGCCGGCCTCCAACAGGGCACGGTTCAAACCCGGAAAACTACTGAAGGAGGCCGTCAACAGCTAGGCGACAGTTGAGAAGACCAAAACACATCAGCCCCGCACGCCCTCAGAAACCGTGTGGGGCATTTGTGTTTTTGAGGGGGAATGGCGTGCCACCCGAAGCCGCCTGAGGCGGAGGGTGGTGGGCGATGACGGACTCGAACCGCCGACATCTTCGGTGTAAACGAAGCGCTCTACCAACTGAGCTAATCGCCCATTCCGAGGGGCTGCATAGCGGCCCGCCACCGGAATGGCAAGCTGCTTTTGACTGTCAACTTTCAACGGGTTTGCCGGCTCCATACGCCTCGTCAGCTGCAATGTCCGCAGTGCCTTGAATTGCTTTCTCAAAAATACGCAGGCGCTTATAGATGGAGATCAGCTCAATGATTGATGGCCATGAACGCACCAAGTATTGCATCGCTTCCTTTACTTCGCCCATGGCATTGCGAACCTGTTGAAACACTCCAAATGTAATTGCTCCAGCTGCTATTGAAGGTACAAGGACAAGCAATGAAATTACAGCGTCGGCTTGCAAGTAGAGATATCGGCCAAAGTTGAAATAAAGGTAGTTGCTGAACAGTGTGAAATAGTTGCGGCGAACGTTTTGAAACAAATTCAAAAGCGTCAACGGTTCTGCCCGATCAGCATTGTCTTCGCCGTAAACAAGTTCCTTTCGATAAGCTGCTTCGACGCGCTGGTTCTTAAATTCAAGGCCTGGCAGTCGGATACCAATGATGGCTAAAAGCGCCGTACCAAATAGCGACCAGATTAACGAGACAATGACTAAAGAGTACGGAATTGCTCCGAAAACAGGAACTTCTTTTACAGAAGTGGAAAGGGCTGATAGAATTGGAAGGAACGCAATCAGCGTCATTACAGAACTAATAAAACTTGTCCCCAAGTCCTCCATAAGACGCGACAGACGCATGGTGTCTTCTTGCACACGTTGCGAAGCTCCTTCCACGCTCCGCAGCTTATTCCAGTTTTCAACATAAAAATTGTTCATCGCAGTGCGCCAACGAAACGTGTAGTGGCTTGTAAAAAAACTCAACATAATTGCGACAATAATCCAAACTGCTAGAATTCCGACAAGTTGGCTCATCCCGCTGTAGAGCTGTGTTGTGGTAATCGAGCCTTTTGTCGCTGGATCCAAGGCTTTTTGAATGAGATCAAAGTATCCACCATACCAGCCATTGATGGCTACGCTGATTTGTACTTGAAAATACGTAATGAAAACCAAAAGCGCGGTTCCCAAAACGGACCAGATAAACCACGGATGAGGTGAAAGCTTGTACCAAATAGCGGCGAAAACCCCTACGAACGCTCCGAAATAAATGTCAAACCAAATGTGCGGTGCAGATACGAGAACTTGCGCGCCAATGATCTCAGGTGTACCGGAAGCGGCATTTGGTAAACCTATATACTGGCCCCATGTTTTCGCTGCGAAGAACCACAATAATACACCAAACAATCCCCAAAGCCCCGCAGTGCCAAAAAGTAGTTTCGGATTCGGAAAAAACGACTTGAACATCTGTTTTGCTTTCGTGCGGGCTTTGGCCCTATTGAATCGGTTGGGACATTAGTCTGACGGGATCGTCCGGGGCAACTAACAAAACGGTGGGGAATGCGTGAACTATCCGGGTAACCTGAATGAGGCTCTGGCCCATTGGTTGAAACAAGAAAGTCAGGGCGGCTTGGTGGAGAAGACGGCTCGACTCAGTTCAAGCTATCGCAGAGGCGCCAACTCAAGCACGGTCGATATTGCAGCCTATGTGGTGTCACGCTTGCCTGCAACCTATGCCGCCAATATCAAAGTGCATGAGGAAATGGCGCGGGCCTTGCCGGATTTTGCACCTCGTTCATTGCTCGACATTGGTACAGGCCCCGGAACTGCAACGTGGGCAGCGCTGGTCCATTGGCCAAGTCTGGAAACAATCACGCAATGTGAGCAAGACCAATCCTTCGCCTGGCTGGCTGCGAAGCTGAACCTTGAGAGTGATTTGCCTGCATTGGAAGCTGCAACATTGCTGCAAAAACCAGAATCGAGTTTGCCGCTAGATGTAGAAGCAGATCTCGTTGTCGCGTCCTATATGTTGGCGGAACTGCCGCACCATGCCATGCCAGCTGTGGCGCAGCGTTTATGGGAGCGAACGCTGCAAGTGCTGATCTTGATTGAACCCGGTACGCCGCAGGGCTTTGCACGTTTGCGGTCTATCCGTGACGCATTGCAGGGGCAGGGGGCCTTCGTCATTGCTCCGTGTACGCATCAAAATGCCTGCCCAATGACCGGCAGCAATTGGTGTCACTTCAAAACCCGTGTCCAGCGCTCGCGCGACCATATGCACGCGAAACAAGCCAACGTGCCGTTTGAAGATGAAGCTTTCAGCTATCTGATTGTGTCGCGCAAACCCATTCTTCAATCGGGAAGTCGTGTTGTTGCTCCTGTTTCGGTCAACAAAATCGCGGCTACACTTCCGGTTTGCAACGCGACAGGGCTTGGAGATGAAGTGATTGCCAGCCGCAACAAGCCTGCCTACAAGCGAGCCAAGAAAATCGGTTGGGGCGATGTCTGGGAGTGATGTCACATGAATTTTGAGATCGTGCAGGCGCGCATTTGGAGCTATCTCGACATATTAAAAGGCTGGCTCGCCAGTCCGCAATTCTATGCGCAGGTGATTGCACTTGTTGTGGTGTGGGTCGCTGCAAAACTCATCGCCCGTCAACTTTTAGCGAATGTGTCGTTGTTGCGGGAAGAGCCGAATGAAGGTCGCTTTCTCCGCTACCAAAAACTTCTGTTTTCGTGTCGCAATCTGGTCGAACCTCTGGTTTTTGTAGCGCTCATGGCAGCGGCGGTTGCTGTGGCGGATGCAGCACTGGGGGCTAGCTGGCTTATCCGCATTGCGCAAAGTCTTGCTTTGGTACGCCTTCTGCATGCGGTGATCATGCGGTTTATCTCGCATCCCGTTATCAACTCTGCGGCCCGCTGGATTGGTCTGCCCATCGCCGCGATCTATGCGCTGGGCTATTTCAGCCAATTCACCACTGGCCTCGACAGTATCGCGTTTCAGGCCGGCAACATTCGCATTTCGGTTTTGGCCTTGTCGAAAGCCGCATTGTTCGGCGGTATTCTGTTCTGGCTTGGACGCACGTCTTCAAATGCCGGACAAAAGGTCATCCGCGACCAAGAATCCGTGGATGTACAAACCCGCGAACTGGCCGCCAAAGCACTCGAACTTCTGGTCTTTGCCGTTGTGGGACTATTGTTGCTCAATATTTTGGGACTCGACCTCACAACTCTTGCCGTTTTCGGTGGTGCCTTGGGCGTGGGGCTTGGCTTTGGCCTGCAACAAATTGCATCCAACTTTATTTCGGGCATCATCATTCTGCTTGAGCGGTCTTTGAAAGTTGGTGACTACATTGAGTTGGAAGATGGCCGCACCGGCACCTTGCGTCACCTCAACATGCGGTCGTCCACGCTGGAGACTTACGACGGTAAG
>JANMEM010000321.1:0-6326 GCA_031376985.1 Hyphomicrobiales bacterium | reverse complement strand
AAACGACTCGATAGTAACGATAACAGTGGGGGCCCACTGCAACGGTAATTGGTCAGCGCATGCTGCAACAGCTTATCGTTCAAATGAGAGTGTGCGGCCATGAAAGGCTTCAGCGAAATACGTGGCCAATTGTTTCGAACTTCATATGATGCGGCAACAGGCGAATTTGTGAATATGCCCGTTGCACATGAGTTTGTGGCAAGTCTTGACGCGGTTGAAACAGTAAGTTCTACCGCAACAAGTCCACAACCTCCCACCTATCTTCAGACACAAGCGCCACCGCAAATCAAAAGTGAGAGTGCGCCAGCCCCATTGCGCCAACGTTTCAAGCGCTCCGCGTGAAGCAGCATGCGCAATTCTTTGAAGACGGTTGCGATTGACCGCAGGACATTCTACGCCGCAACGCTGCTTGTCGTCTGCGGTACTCTTTGGGGTGCCACACCAATGCTGTCGAAGCTTGCCGGTGGGCTGGACGCACATCCTGTCGGCCTGTCTGTACTCGTCAACGCCATGGGTGCCGTAAGCTGCATTGCACTTTGCTGGTGGCGTGGCATATTGCGACTGCCAACGCGGAGTGAATTGTATTTCTTTTTCTGCTGGGCTTTTCTTTATGCGGTGTTGAATCAGGTTTTGATCTACTGGTTGTCGGCGCGTCTCGATGCAGCACTGGTATCAGTATTCACGGTTCTGGAAGGGCTGGTCATTTTTGCCGCCGCAGCAATTTTGAGAATTGAAAAACCAAGTGTCACGCGCTGCTGCGGTTTGCTTGTCGGACTTTTGGGGGTGCTGGTTTTGCTGTTCTCGTTCGGTCGCAGTGAAACTGCCATACCGTCTCTATTTATTTTGGTGGGTCTTGTGATCCCTGTGTCCTATGCCGCTGAAAGCCTGTACATCGCCGCACGGCGACCAGTGTCTGTGCACCCGCTGTTGGCCGTGGCGCTTGTGATGGGTTGTTCGCTTCCTTACTTGCTTGTGCTCGCTGCTTTGAGCGACGACTTCATGCCGCTGCAATTCCCGCCCGGACGAGTCGAGCTTCTCGCCTTTGCTATCATGGTAACAACTTTGATTGCGAATTTGGCTTTCTTCGTTCTGATCAGTATTGCGGGGTCCGTCTTTGCAGGTCAAATCTCGTATTTCAACGCCATTGCAGGGATTGGTTGGGGTGTGGTGGTTCTGGGTGAAAAAATGCCTTGGAGCATGTTGCTGTCGGTTGCCTTCATTATGATGGGGTTGTTGCTGGTAAGGCCAAAACCCTCGAACGAAGACGTACCTGCTGTGCGTGGTGCGCAACCGTGGCCTGCGGAGTGAAGTTTGCCAAATTGAAGCAGTAGGCCCTATGAAGCAGCCGTCCCTATTTTTCGGCGGTTTTCATGCACACTTCGTCCAATCTTCGCGGCATCATCTACATGGTGCTGTCCGGCCTGACATTTGTCAGTTGTGACAGTTTTCTGAAATTGATGCTGGCAGATGTGCCACCGCTTCAGTCGCTGGTTTTACGCGGCATCTCGGCAACTGTGTGGTGCCTCGGCCTGCTTGCAGTGATGGGGCAACTCAAGCATTTGCCCAAGGCTTTGAACTTCTGGACCATGTTGCGCTCAACTGCGGAAGTTGTGGCGGTGACGGCTTTCATTCTGGCCTTGGCCCATGTGCCCTTGGCTGATGTGACGGCCATCTATCAAGTCGCACCGCTTCTGGTGTTGGCCGGTGCAAGCGTGATCTGGTCCGAAAAAATCGGACTGTGGCGTTGGCTTCTCATTGCATTGGGACTGGCTGGAGCACTGGTGGTGGCACAACCCGGAAGAGAGGGTGCTTCGCCCTTTGCTCTGCTGGGATTTGTAACAGCCTTTGCATCGGCCACACGGGACCTGCTGTCGCGCAAGGCCCCGCAAAATGTGCCGGGACTTGTTGTGACATTCAATGTGGTGGTCGCAGTGCTCATTGCCTCGTTCATCAACAACCAGATTTTTGAAGGCTGGAAACCTGTCAGCACCAACGCATGGCTCTACTCCATCGGAGCTGGCTTCTTTGTCATGCTCGGTCACTTCTTTGTCTATATGGCGTTTCGCCATGCTTCGGCGCGGTCGGTTGCGCCTTTCTACTATTCCTTCACGCTGGTCGCCGTGACATTCGGCGCGGTGTTCTTTAAGGAGTTTCCCAATGCTTTGGCGCTTGTGGGTATCGGCATGATCATAACCTGTGGCTTGGGTGTATTGTATTTCGAACGGGGAGAAACTGTGACGTGAATTTTGCTTCTGACAATGTCTACGGTGTTGACCCCCGCATCATGCAGGCCATGGTGGATGCCAATGCGCGTTTGACCGATGTGTCCTATTGCCATGATGACGGATCGCAAGCGGTTGAAGATCGTTTGTCGGCGATTTTTGAACATGATGTGAAGGTGTTTCTTGTCGTCAATGGCACAGGTGCAAATTCACTGGCACTCTCGGCCATGTGCCCGCCCTTCGGCGGCGTCTTGTGCCATGAGGGCAGCCACATCAACACTGATGAATGCAACGCGCCCGAGTTGTTTACGGGTGGTGCAAAGCTGGTGACCATGGCGGGGGCGGGCAGCAAACTCACGCCGGCAATCATCACTTCACGCATGGCGCAATTCATGCACGGTGAACACGGCGCAAAACTCTCCGCACTTTCCATCACCAACGCCACTGAACTTGGTACTATCTATACGCCTGCCGAAGTCAAAGCCTTGGCCGATCTGATCAAACCCCATGGCATGAAACTGCACATGGATGGCGCACGCTTTGCCAATGCGCTGGTGTCACTGGGCTGCACGCCTGCGGATATGACGTGGAAAGCCGGTGTCGACGTCTTGTCATTTGGGGGCACCAAGAACGGCGGCATGATGTTGGAGGCCGTAGTATTCTTTGATGAGCAACTGGCTGCCGATTTTCTGTATCGCCGCAAACGTGCGGGTCAGCTTGTTTCGAAGGGTCGCTTCCTGTCATCGCAGATGCTGGCTTACTTGCGCGACGAGGTGTGGCTGCCGAATGCCAAACGCGCCAATGCGCTGGCCCAGACGTTGGCCAAAGGACTTCAAAGTTCAAACCGGGTGCGCTTGAGCAATCCAGTGGAAGCCAATGAAGTTTTTGCCATCATGCCGCGTGCGACTTTTGATGCGGTGACAGCTGTGGGAGCACATTTTTATGAGTGGCCGATGGATGGTCTGGCCGCTGACGAAGTGCATTGCCGCTTTGTATTGTCATTCGCAACGCCGGAAGCTCACATCTCCCAGCTTCTGGAGCTGATACGCAAACATGGTTGAAGGTCGCATAAAACGCCTATTACAGTCGGAAGGTCTGACGCTGTTTGTTGGTGCGCTGGCGGCCTATCAGTGGCTGGGTGCGAGTTGGTGGATGTTTGCAGCACTGTGCCTCGCGCCGGATCTGTCATTTGCGGCCTATCTGCTGGGCCCGCGTGTCGGTGCCATAGGCTACAATATCATGCACAGCACAGTGGGGCCGTGTTTGCTCGCTGGTTTTTCGTGGTGGTTTGGTCCTGATATTCTAACCTCGATCACAGCGTCCGTTGCAGCGGTCTGGTTCGCTCACATCGGCTTTGACCGGATGTTGGGTTACGGTCTCAAATATGCGTCGGGTTTTAAAGACACCCATCTGGGCAAGCTTTAAGCGTTCGGCCAAGTGTCGCTGACCTTGTAACCGTCCGGGTACGGATCATCCGGGTCGAGCATCAGCGTTGTCTGGCCGCTGATCCAGGCGCGGCCTGTGATTTGCGGGATGATGGCCTTGTGATTTCCAACGGTGGTTTCACCAATGATGCGGCCTTCAAATTTTGAATCAATCACACTGCGGCCAATGTAAGTGTCGCCGACTTGCATCAGGCCCTTGGCGTGGAGCACGGCCATTAAAGCGGAGCAGCCTGTACCCGTTGGTGAGCGATCCAATTTTCCGGGATTTACGACACAGGCATTGCGCGACGTTAGCGCGCCATCAACGCGCTGCAACGGTTCACGCATAAAGCAAAAAGAGTAATGTTTCCAGTCCGGCAATTCCGGGTGATGGAATGGTAATTGTTGATTCGCCGCTTTCACCAATTTGCGCCCCAAGTCAGCAAGGACATGGGCATTGCGCGGTGTAATCTGCAAACCGAAATCTGCTGCATCTGCCATCACAAAACTATCGCCACCGAAGGCCGTGTCGACTTTCACCTTACCGTGGCCCTCAACGTCAAGCGTCACACTCAGGTGCTGTGCGAAGGCTGGCACATTGGTGAGGGTGATACTCTCCGCTTTGCCATTCCGACACCTTGCGGAGACTTCAATCAAACCCGCAGGGGCCTCCAGCGTCATGTGGGTGACGGGTTCCTGCATGGCAATGATGCCTGTGTCGAGCAGCACGGTTGCAACGCAAATGCAGTTGGAGCCAGACATGGGCGGCGTGTCCTCAGGCTCCATGATGATGAAACCCATTTGCGCTTTCGGGTGTTTCGGAGGCACCAGCAAATTCACATGGCGGAACACGCCGCCGCGTGGTTCGTTCAATACGAATGCTCGCAGCTTGCCATCATGCGCGATGAAACGAGACTGTTCCCAAATCGTGACACCCGGCGGGGATGCGACGCCGCCGACAATCACATCACCTACCTCGCCTTCACAATGGCAGTTGATGATGTGGATGGATTTGGTTGTTCGCATCAGTGCTTTACAGGTCGCCCGTCACACATTTTTTCGCCAGCGCCTTGTATTGCTTTACAGACAATACAACAGGATTGCCGCTGTCATTGGGGTCGCGTTTTGCGGTCTCAGCGACTTCGTCAAGGCGTTTGGTGTCAATGCCAATATCTTTCAATGCATGGGGAATGCCGCATTCTTTGCGCAAAGACAGCACGAATTTCAGGAATCCGTTGAAGCCACCCTTGATGCCAAGATAGGCCGCGACACGCTCAATCTTGGTTTCAATCTTTTTCCGATTGGCCACCAGCACGTATGGCATGATGATGCCGTTCAGCATGCCGTGGTGGGCGTCGTACAAGCCACCAAAGGGATGCGATAGGGCATGAATTGCACCCATACCCTTTTGAAAAGCTGTGGCACCCATGGCCGACGCCATCAACATATTGCCACGCGCATCAAGGTCTTTTGGCTTCTTCACGGCTTTAGCAAGGTTTTCCTTGATCAACCGCATGCCCTCCAACGCTACGCCATCCGACAATGGGTGGTAGTTGGGGCAGCAATAGCTTTCGAGACAATGGGCCAGCGCATCAAAGCCCGTAGCGGCCGTGAGTTTGGCGGGGAGCCCTATTGTTAATTCAGGATCGAGAATGGCAAACTTCGGCATAATGGCGGGGTGGAAAATAATCTTCTTCTCATGCGTCACCGGGTGAGTGATGACGCCCGCCCGGCCGACTTCCGAGCCTGTGCCTGCCGTTGTGGGGATGCAGATCGTTGGCGCTATTTTTGATGCATCAGCGCGTGTCCACCAGTCATCCACATCTTCGAGGTCGAAAATGGAAATGGACTGACCATGCATAAGTGCAATCATCTTTCCGGTGTCGAGGCCAGAGCCGCCACCAAAGCAGATCACGCCATCATGCTTGCCATCCCGGAACACCTTGCAACCCTCGAGAACATTCTCTTCGGATGGATTGGGGCGCACGTCTGAGAACATGGCTACAGGCAAGCCTGATGCTTTCATATTGGACAGGATGTCCAGCACCATGGGCGATGCGGCCAGGCCCTTGTCGGTCACAAAGAGTGGACGGCGTATGCCTGCGGCTTTACAAAGTTCGGGCAATTCCCGGACGCGGCCAGCGCCAAACTTGATGGGGTTCGGGTAGTTGATGTTGCGATTGGGGATCATGGTTGTTCTTTCTTAATACCGTTCAAAGCCGCGTTTAAGTTCGAGGTCCGTAATGCGGCGGTCGAATTCGAACTGTTCCCATTTGCCGGTGTGGACGTAGTGATCGACCACATCATCGCCAAACGCCTGACGCAGGAATTTTGAATTGTCGAGCAGCTCGATACCATCGCGCAAGGTCTTGGGGATCTCGCGGAGTTTTTGTGCTGCGGAATAAGCGTCTCCTGAAAATACTGGTTCCAGTCCCATCTGCTTTTCAATGCCATCGAGGCCCGCTGCGATCAGTGCTGCGAAGGCCAGATAGGGGTTCAAGTCAGCGCCACCCACGCGGCATTCCACACGAATGGCTTTGGTGTCAGCACCACACAGGCGATAACCCGCTGTGCGGTTGTCAAAACTCCACACGGCCTTTGTGGGCGCAAAGGTGCCCGCCATGAAGCGCTTGTAGGAGTTGATATAGGGGGCGAGGAAATATGTGATTTCGGATGCATG
>JANMEM010000290.1:0-7006 GCA_031376985.1 Hyphomicrobiales bacterium | reverse complement strand
GAATTTTTCGGCCATGGCCTGCAATTCACGTGCTCCCATGGATTGGCAGGCTTCGGCTCGGCACAGCTTGATGTGGTGCTTTCCCTGTGGCTTCAGGTGAAAATCGTGGTAAAAAGTTGCGACGCCATAAACTTCGGCGCGGGACAGATTCAGCGCCTTGGCGATGACCGGCAAGGTGTTTTCCGGTACGTGGCCAACGTCAGCTTGCAGGTCATGCAGGATTTCGAGAAGAGTGTCAGGACGGTTGCCATGAGCGGCGCAAATGGCTTCAGCGGGGCTTTTGGCGAATTCGAGGATGGTGGTTGTTCCGGACATAGCTTGTTTTATAGGCCATTCTGGCGTCTTGCCAATTCACACCTTCAATTGAGTCATTGACACGACCGATGACCCTATTCGTAAAGGCTTCCGACAGCTTCAGCGTCCTGAATGGCGGGTTTTGCTTTGCGGGCCTTGCTTGTCTTTGCAGGTGGGGAGGCTGGTTCTTCAGGATAAACAATTGCTGCGGGCTGGCTGTTCCAGCCTTCTTCGGCCCAATTGGAGTTTATCGGGGCAGCGGCTGTATTGGCGGACCCGGCCGTTCCCATGCGGGCGAGTTCAAGCTCCATTTTCAGACGACGGATTTCGAGGTCGTATAACTTGGTGCAATCAAGGCGCTTGGCCTTGTATCCCAGCGGGACGACAATGCGGCCGTAGGCCGCCGCGCTGGCATTGGCGTCCTGGCTTTCTGGCGAACCAATAACGCCGACATCCATATAGGCTCCGTCACCGCCAACTGCCGAACGGCAAGTGGCCCCGTCGGTTGTGCGGATCTCATCCGAGCCATTGGGCAGGGATACCTGCGGCAGATTTACACCGAATTGCTGATTGTTCTGGATGAAGTTCGAATCTGCCAGCGCCTGCGTCGATACGCAAGCAGCTGCCAGAATTATGAACCGACCAGCTGACCCAAAAACCGTCCACATACCTGTGTCCTCACCGATGTTTTATTTTTCATTGCGAATAGTCCTTCAGCGCAAACCCTTACCTTGCGCTGCCCTTGCCCCAGAAACGGAATGCGAACTGTCACTTGCCTCGTGTCGGTTGCGCCAATGCGCAGCACCTGCGGAGACACAAACGCTTCGACGGGTTCAAAGTTCTCATCATAGACCTTGACCTCAAAGTTCACTGCACGCTGATAGGGATTGCCCACCGTCAACCTCACAGCAAAGACATCTGTAAAGCTTTTGGAAACACCGCGCATGGGGGTCACCGACTGTGCCTGCGCAACTTCGCCATGGGCTAAAACCGCGCAGACCAGCAGGAGTGCCGAAAATTTATTCACAACGTACAGTCACAGCTGCATTGTAGGCACCGGCGTTGAACGTGCCTGAAGTCTTGTCGGCTTCAAGATCAACTGCAACATTTGTGACGCCCGGTGTCAGTGTAGTGGTCGTGGCACCTGCGACATTCGACGCCGATGTTGCGCCGGACAATGTATATTTTGATACAAAGCCGTCCGCAGTGCTTGGCCCGGCTGTAAAAGCGCTGGGTGCGATGGCACTAACCTTGAAGGTGGCACCAGTGGCCAACGCCGAAACTGTGCTTTCTGCGCCACCTGCATTGTCGGACGACAGTTTGGTATAATCTGCATTTGGTGTGATGATACCAGCGACGCCAACTGTGAGCACGCAGGTGCTGGCGACCGTGCCAGAAAACAGGGCAGGCGACGTGGCAGCGAAAGCTGAAGATGAAAAACCGAACAATGCCATTGTTGCGGCGCATATGAAATATTTCTTCATGACGTAGTCTCCTGTCCGTTGCGGTTGTGATCCGCTTGCAAGTGGAAATACGCCTACAGATTTTAATAGTTTCGCTTTCGCTAACTTACAAACAGTTCGTTGGTTAAGGTTTGGTTTTTTATGACGGTATGATTTGAGTTGAAACTTTACCTGCTGCCTTGAGAAGCGCTGCGACGAGGGGCGAAAGTGGCTCACGATCCACTACAACCAGACCCACCTTATGTTTGACTGTGGGTTCTGCAAGCGGCACGGCGACAATGCCTTCGAGGGCGCCCAAGGCATTCTGGAAATAGTCCGGCATGATGGAGCAGAGGTTCATGCTGCGGACCGATGATATCAGGTTCATAATGGAATTGGTTTCGAGCCTTGCTGTCGGTTGGACTTTGGCGGCTGCGAAGGCGCGGTCAATGATGCGGCGGTTCTGCATGTTGGGTGTCAAGAGACAGAGCGGCTGTTGCGCGGCTTCGAACCAGGTTACGGACTTTCGTGTTGCAAGTTCATTCTCGGTGGAGACGAAGAGACAGTAATTTTCGCTGTAAAGTTCGGCCTGAAGCAGGCCTTCGACGGGTTCGTTGTCGAGATAGGTGATTCCGGCTTCAATGGAAAAATCGCTCAGTGCACGGATGATATCTTCGGAGGAATGGGAGAGAATGGTGAAATCCACAGCGGGATGGGCGTTGTTCATGGCCTGCGTCAACAGTGAGGCCTTGGGCAGGGCTGAGGGGATGACGCCCAGCACCATGCGGCCCACGAGTTGACCCTTCTTGCCTTTGATCGATGCGAGTTCGCCTTGGAGGCTTTGCCAGTTGTCGAGAATGAGGTGTGTCCATTTGAGGACGCGCTCGCCTTCCGGGGTCAAACCGATGTAACGCTGACCGCGCTCGAGCAGAGGGACGCCGAGTTCCTGTTCGAGTTGACGGATTCGGCCTGAAAGTGTGGGCTGGGTGATATTGCAGGCTTGTGCTGCCCGGGTGAAATGCTTTTCACGGGCGAGTGCGGCGAGATATTGCAATTGGCGAATGTCCATTTATGCACAATAACTTAGAGGGCCGATTTCAGCACGGCAAAAAATTAAATTCGCCTTTCAGGAAAATAGTGCTTGACACCGCGCGGTCATTCATGTAGATATCGACACACTCCAGAAATGGGTGAGGACGACCCTTCGAGGCTCGCAAGGGCTCGCACCTCAGGGTGAGGGATACCAACCAAGGACATTCAGACATGACACTAACTCCGCCGCCGGGTGACCCGGTTTGGGCGCATGTTCGCATGCGTTATGAGCAGGATCAGGAGACGGTTGAGGCCATAGCCGAGGAGGTGGGGCTGCACCGGATGGGACTTTCGTTGCTGGCCAAGAAACTGGGCTGGCGTTTGCGCGGGAAGCCCAGGGTGATGCCCCGCAAATCCGGCAAGGGCGAGACTACGGCAGCCGTCATCAGGCGGGTGAAAGATCTTTTGCAGCAGCGGCTTTTGGAGCTTGAGGACCAAATCAAGGAACTCAAGATTGAAGTCACTGCGATGGAAAATGAACGGCAGATGCGCTCGACCAATCTTCTGGTGCGCACGCTTGAAAAGGTGATGGACCTTGAACGCAAAGAACGCTTACGGAAACGCAACGAAGTCCAGTCCCACAAATATTTTGATGACGGACAACGTCAACAGCTTGCGGAAAAGATTGGAAGACTGCGCGGAACGTGGGCAGGGCGAGCAGCTGGCGTTGTGGCTGAAAAAGACGGAAGTGATGGAGTTGAACAACCAGTGGCTTTACTGGGCGAGACCGCACCAGCAATTGCCACCGGAGGGCGTTGAATTTCGCAACTGGCTGGTGCTGGGTGGGCGAGGTGCGGGCAAAACACGGGCCGGGGCCGAATGGGTGAAGGCCTTGGCATTAGGACTGTTTGAACCCGTGATCCGGCGTTGTTCACGCATTGCCATTGTGGCACCAACCTATGATGAAGCGCGGCTGGTGATGATTGAAGGGGTATCCGGTGTGCTGTCCGTGCACCATGCCGATGAGCGGCCAAAGTACGAACCGACGAAACGGACTTTGACCTGGAAGAATGGATCGATTGCGCAGGTGTTTTCGGCAGAAGAGCCTGACAGTTTGCGGGGACCGCAGTTTGATGCGGCGTGGTGCGACGAACTGGCGAAATGGAAAAGGGCGGAGGAGGCATGGATGAACGTGCAGATGGCGCTGCGGCTGGGAGATGTGCCGCAAGCTGTGATCACGACGACGCCGCGGGCGACAAAATTGATCCGTGAACTGATGAATGATGCAGCAACCGTGGTGACGCGCAGCCGGACGCTGGACAATGCCAATCAACTGGCACCGTCGTTCCTGAAGGACGTGATGGCGCGCTATGGCAATACCGCGCTTGGCCGGCAGGAGCTTGATGGGGATCTGGTGATGGATGACCCCGATGCGTTGTGGAAGCGGGAGACAATAGAGCTTGGCCGCCGGAGGGTGGTGCCGGACCTGAAGCGCATCGTCGTGGCGGTAGACCCGCCTGTGACGTCCAACGCGAAGTCAAATGCCTGCGGCATTGTATGTGTGGGGCTTGGTGTGGATGGTCGCTGTTACGTTCTGGAAGATGCAAGTGTGAAGCGCATGCGGCCCTTGCAATGGGCTGAAAAGGTTGTGGCCGTGTTCAAGCGCTGGGAGGCTGATCGCATTGTAGCGGAGGTCAACCAGGGTGGCGAGATGGTGCGGGAACTGTTGATGCAGGTGGATGCGTCAGTGCCGCTGAAATCCGTTCATGCCACACGGGGCAAGCGGGCGCGGGCGGAGCCAGTGGCGGCTTTGTATGAGCAGGGGCGGGTCAGTCATGTGGGCGGCTTTGCGGCACTTGAGGATGAGATGTGTTCGGTGATTGGTGAAGGTGCGAGTCCGGACCGGATGGATGCGCTGGTTTGGGCTGTGACAGAATTGATGTTGCGGAAGACGGGTGAGCCGAAGGTGCGGAGTTTGTAGTTAATTGAATTGACCAGCAAGAAAGGAATTATCCAAATGACTATTCAGCTTTGGGTGGTTGAGGCAAAAAATCCATTAAAGCTTTTGCAATTGCCAGTGCACGTTCCGGTTCTAACAAAAAACCAACCCAACCAAACCCTTCATGCCGCAATGCAAGTAGAGTCGTATTTTCAACTCCGTGAGTGTTTGTGATCCGCCACGCTGGCGCATTAGCCATTACAGCAAGACGACTGCCGGGCTCAAGTTCGGGGGTCACTTTTTCTGCGAGCTTTGCTCTGGCTAAACCAAGATTTTGGATGAGACCTTCGGCGTCTGCTGCGAAAAATGTCATGTGCGCAAGTGGTTTCGCATCTTCTTCAAACTGTAAAACGACCTCGTCGGTTTCAACATTCAGACCACAAGTGTATCGCATTTCACCCATTTTTCCGGATGTATCCCCCTCACGTATGCTTGTGGAATCGAGGGCTTTGTGCCATGAATGAATCATGCTTAAGAAGCTTTTTTTCATCCCGTTTGCTTTGGTGCTTTATCTATATCCCAAAGTTGCTTGGTGTCATCGGGGTGGCGGGGACCTAGCAAGACCTCGACACATGGGGTAAATTGATGACGGCTATGGGCATTCAGAATTTTGTCGCCGCCCTTTTCTTATTCTTTGGTGGTTGGCTGTTCTGGGATGAAATACAGACGAGGCGAGCAGCAAACCCAATTCATTTTCTACACCAGCTATATCGACGAAAGAAAATCGCGAGACTACTCAGCCGCGTCCAATGGCTAGAACACGAGCATGTTGTCGCCATGCTATACCCTAACCCTACCCTGGAAGCTTTGAGACTTTCGGGCCAAAATTGGCGAGGAAGCGGGATGACAATTAAGTCGGCGACTTTTCTGTCCAACTCTCCAAATACCATAGCTGTTTGCTGGATATACAACAAACCTATTCCCGCTGCTGGTCTCTATGTACCAGCATGGGCACACTTTACAGTTAGAGGTGACTTGAAGGGGATTACGTTGAAGCAGTTCAGAGACAACTGGAGTGAATTTAGGTTAGTATTATTGACAGACAAGGGTGAGTTTACAGAACACTTTCCGCGGCCTGAAATAGAGGCAATTTTGTACGGAGAGGTTGTGGGCCAATGGTCAGCGTAGCGAAGTTTGATGCCCTTTTAGGGGCCATGCTTACCAAGGCTCCTAAGCCCTCGGGAAAGACAACATCAAAGCCTCAATCATCAAGTGAGGGTGTTTCCGCAGATTATGTCGGAACTCAAATTCGTGCAGGTAAGTCTGCAAATGCTGCTTTGAAACCGAAATATAAGTCCCCGAAATAGACCGTTTCAGGTGCGACCAGAAAGCCTCGATAGAGTTGGTGTTCACGGGGCCGCGCACATACTCATTCTTGGAATGATTTACCGTATCGTGGGAATAGCTATATTCGCCAAGGGTCTTAAATGCCCATGCTTCGTCGGCGTAAATTGTGGCACCTTCACGGACATTCTTGGTAATATGGTCAACCAGATCAGATGACTTGGTAGAGGGAACAACGCGCGTCATGACTTCGCCGCCACGTTCTACCATGCCAAGCACGATGGCTTTGTCGTCATGCCCCTGCTTGTCTTGACCGCCAAGGAATACATGATCTCCCTAGACAGGCCTTGCACCCTTGCCACCTAATGGAGCATCGCCGTCCACATATCCCATGTATTGGCGGATGAGATTGCACATGCGCCATGCCGTCTTATAGGTCACGCCCGTTTGACGCTGCACTTCCTTGGCGCTCACGCCGTTACGGGATGCGCAGAACAGGAACATGAAATGGAACCACGTTGTCAGCGGTGTGCGGGTATCCATAAACGGTGTCCCAGCCATTGGGTGAATGTGATGGCCGCAATTGCAGGTAAATGCTGGCATTTTGGCCAGACGGTGGAAAGTATCGACTTTGCCGCACTTTGGGCAGACTGGTTCAGTTCCATAACGAGTGTCGAAAAGATGCTGTAGGCAAGCATCATCCGTCGGATATTTGGTCTGAAACTGCTTAAGTGTCATTGGCATGGCCATCGGCTTAATCTCCTTCCCTGTATATATAGGACGTCATTTGACATACGTCAAGGGGATACATCCGGGATATTCCGGCAGGGAACGGGTTGGTTGATCCTTATGGCGGTGCGGCGCAAGAGGCTTATCCGTGGCGGGGCAAGTTGACATGCAGTGTGGCACCGGGCCGGGCGGGAACGCCTGACAAGACTGCGGCTATGGCGCCAGA
>JANMEM010000229.1:0-16015 GCA_031376985.1 Hyphomicrobiales bacterium | reverse complement strand
CATCCTTCAGGCTGAGGGAACTCAGGCGATAGTCGAGATCATAGCCAGCTGTGGTTTGAAGTAAATTACCGTGGGTGAGGCTGGTTAACAGGTTCGACAGCGGGGCATAGGTGAGGCCTGTGGCGATGTTGGTTGCGGTGGGGATGGTGGCATTCTGCTTGGTGGTCACACCTGTGACCTGTCCATTTGTGTTGCGTGTGATCGTGACAATGCGGCCTGACGGATAGGTGATCTGGGTGACTTTGCCTGCCGCGTTGTAGAGATAGGACGTCACATAGGTCTTGGTCGCAATCACCCGGGTATCGGTGATGATAAAGCGCGAATAGAAATTGGCTCCGCCTGTTCAAAGTGCTTTGCAAATTTCTTGCCTAGGCCAACACTGGTCAAGTCAAAATCCGGTGTCGGATCAAAAACGATTTCACTTTGTGCAAAGCATCAGCTTTTGCCGTTGCGTGCAGTGTAGAGCCTCCAAAGATTGCCGAAACACTCGCCAGAATAGCTTCCACAAAACTCGCTGCCGCAAGACTGTGGCTCAGGATTTATGTGGCTGCGGTCTGATTTCAGTATCTTTGACTGACGCACAAAGTGACGAGAGATTGCGGCGAAGATATTCACCGCTGGGCAGCGGATCGCTCATGACGCCATCAAGTATCTTGATTTGTCCACCAAGCACAACATGCACCGGCCAGCCTTTCACACTAAGACCTTCATATGGCGTGTAATCTGCGCCATGATGGAGGCTTGCCTGCTCAATCGTGCGGTCAGTCTCTGGATCCCATATGGCAAGATCGGCATCACTGCCGATTGCAATCGTGCCTTTACGCGGATAGAGCCCGTAGAGTTTTGCGTGATTGGTTGCCGTCAGCGCAACAAAATCATTGATGCTGATACGGCCTTTTTTTACGCCTTCAGAAAACAGAATAGGCAAACGTGTTTCAACTCCGGGAATGCCGTTGGGAATATGGCGGAAATTTTTTCGGCCTTTTGGATTAAGCTTGCCCTGCACATCTTCATAACGAAATGGACAATGGTCCGAAGAGAACAATGAAAACAGGCCGTTTTCGACTCCAGTCCAGCACGCATCTTGGCTGGCTTTATCTCGTGGCGGTGGGGAACAAACGTATTTGGCGCCCTCCCAATTCATTCCGTCAAGGTCGGCGGCAGTAAGCATGAGATATTGCGGGCATGTCTCTCCGACCACTTTTCTCCCTCGCGACCTTGCTCTTGCAATTTCCTCAATCGCTTCACCATTGGAGACGTGGACTATGACTATGGGAACATCAACGACTTCTGCCAAGGAAATGGCACGGTGCGTTGCTTCACGCTCAACGACTTTCGGACGGGTCGTGGCATGGAATTTTGGTGCCAAATCACCGTTTGCTTCATGAGTGCCAATCAAATAGCGGATCGCGTCCTCGTTTTCACAATGAACCATCACCAATGCACCGGTCTTGCGTGCTGCATCCAGTGTTGCAAGAATTTCGTCGTCATGAAGCCTAAGCCCTTCATAGGTCATGAACACCTTGAGAGACGTGTAACCATCCTCGACGAGTGCTGGCACTTCCTGGCCCAGAACTTGTGGCGTCGGATCAGTTATGATCAAATGAAAACTCACGTTGCAGAAGCAGTTGCCCTCCGCCAGCGCATGGTAAGCGGCAAGGGCTTGGCTAAGACTTTCGCCCTTTTGTTGTAAGCAGAACGGCAGGATAGTGGTATTGCCACCGAAAAGCGCCGAATGCGTTCCGCTGGCAAAATCATCAGCCATCACTACACCGGGACCCGACGGCTGAGAAATGTGGACATGGCTGTCAATGCCGCCTGGCAGCACAAACTTTCCCGATGCGTCAAGTCGCTGTGCTGCCGGGCCGAGCTCATGTCCAAGCGCCACGATCTTCCCGCCCGCAATTCCTATATCGCATTGCATTGTATCGGCTGCGGTGATGACTGTGCCTCCTTCGATAACCAAATCAAAAGTCATGAAACATCTCCCGGCAAAACGATATGATTTCCCAATTGGATGCCGACAGCCTCGGCTGTCTTGGCGATGTGGTTACGCATCGCCGTTTCTGCGCCTTCGCGATTCCGGCGATAGAGGTTCTCGATGATGGTCTCATGTTCCCCGATTGACTCCTCCGCCCGCTTCATGCGGGTTACTGGAATGGGATGAACTTGGGTTTCCTGAAAGATATCCTTGAGACTGAAGTAGATATCACTCATCATTGCATTGCCACACCCTTTTACAATGATCTCATGAAATTGCTTGTCACATGCAGCGACCTTCAGCAGATCGTGGCTTTTCCAGGCCTCGCTCATTCCTTCTGTGGCACGGCGCAAAGCTTCCAGTGATGACATTCCAATCTGCCAGGCAGCTTCTGCAACTATGGCACACTCCAACGCCTGTCGGGTTTTGAAAACGGTCACTTCGTCATAGCGCGTTGAGTAACGCCAGCCTGACAGAGATCCAGATCGGGTTGGGTCAGTAGAAGAAATAAATGTGCCACGACCGGGTTCAATAGAGAGGAAGCCCAAGGTCTCCAGCATGGAAAGGGCTTCACGCAACGAAGCGCGGCTGACGCCAAGCTGGGCAGACAATTCAATCTGCGATGGAAGACTTGCACCCAGCTTATATTCGCCACTCAATATCTTGCCTTGAATGATTTCCACCGCCCTATGGCTTACTTGCTTCCGCACGTCTGGCAATTCTCCCGCATTCTTCTGGCAATTCCAAATATTCATACCATCAGTTGCTTGCAAAGTTTTGAAAAGCAGTGGTAGGATCGGTCTGACCTGTCTGATCTATAGCAGGTGTTGCAGGGAATGGCAGCAAATTGTCAGTCCTCTTCGCAACGCAGCAAGCAACAAATACCCAGGGAGTTATTTTACAATGCGCAGACATTTTTTGAAAATCGCCGCCATCACGACAGTGGCATGGTTCACTCTCGGAGCCGCTCAGGCTGAGGAAATCAAAGTCGGTGCAAACATCGGCAATGTGCCATGGGAGTTCCAGGACGCAAGCGGCAACATGGTCGGATTTGAAATTGACCTTATCAACGAGATTGCCAAGCGCCTGGGCAAGGAAACAAAAATCGAAAACATCCCCTTCAACGGATTGTTCCCGGCAGTCCAATCGGGCCAAGTCGATGCAGCGGTATCTTCCATCACCATCACGGAAAAGCGTCTGAAATCGGTTTCCTTTGCTCAACCCTATTATGACAGTGACCAGTCCCTGACCGTTACTGCGGCGAGCGGAATCAAGAATCTTGAGGGCATGAGCGGCAAGATCGTGGGTGTGGATACCGGTTCAACGGGTGACATCTGGGCCACAGCCAATCAAGCCAAATATGGCATCACTGAAATCCGACGCTTTGAAGGTTTGGCCCCTGCCATGCTTGATCTTGAGGCGGGCCGTATTGATGGCTACATCAGTGATATTCCCGCGCTGCTTTATTACGTGAAGGACAAGCCACAGTTCGCCGTTGTTCAGCGCATTGAATCGGGTGAAAAATACTCGATCATGTTTGCCAAGGATGCACCTTTGGCAGCCGATGCCAACAAGGTGATCAGTGCTCTGAAAAAGGAAGGCTTTATCGCCGGGCTGCATGAAAAGTGGTTTGGTGCAAAGGCAGAAGACACCACCAGCACGGTACAAGAACGCGACATGCCGAAATCAACTCCCTGATTTTTGGCAGACAAGCGGAGTGAGCGATAGAGTTTGCTCCGCCCCTTCTATAACAATTTGAGACCTGCACCATCGGCTGCCAAGTGAGAGAAACGCCCAATGCGGCTCATCGACACATTCTTTAACGCCAGCGTTTTCATTGAAACACTTCCATTATTGTGGACAGGGTTGCTGGTGACAATTGAATTGGGCCTTGTCAGCATTTTGTTGGGCCTGGTATTTGGACTCGCATTGGCACTTTTGCGGCTCTTCGGGCCCCGATTCCTGCAAATTTTATCACGTCTCTATATCGACTTGTTTCGATCCATACCGTTGCTTGTCTTGCTGATCGTCATCTATTACGCGTTGCCCTTTGTTGGCATCCGCCTGTCACCTTTCGCTGCCGCTACTTCCGCACTCAGCCTCGTATCCGGCGCTTACACCGCTGAAATATTCCGAGCTGGCATAGAAGCTGTTCCACGCGGACAGTTCGAGGCCTCAATGGCACTCGGGTTGAGCTGGCGGCAGATGATGGTGGACATCATCCTCCCGCAGGCTGTCAAGGTCGTCATTCCTCCGCTCACCAACAACTGCATCAATGTCGTCAAAGATACCGCCCTCGCTTCCGTGGTTGCTATGCCCGACCTGCTGAAACAGGCAACGCAGGCGCAAGCGCTTGCTGCCAATCCGACGCCATTGATCAGCGCTGCCCTCATCTATGTCGCGATTCTCTGGCCCCTGGTGCTGCTTGTATCTAGGTTCGAACGGACCATGAAAGTGGGAACACGTTGATGTTGCCAATCCTTGCAATGAAAGGCGTCATCAAGCGTTTCGGTCAGTTTGAGGCGCTGCGGGGCATCAATCTTGAAGTTGCAGAAGGTGAGGTTCTCTGCATCATCGGCCCTTCGGGATCCGGAAAGTCGACGTTGATACGCTGTATCAACCTGCTGGAAAAATACGATAATGGCGAAGTTTTCGTCGATGGCATTTTGGTTCGCGAAGGTCCCGCACTCCAGGCAGTGCGCCGTGAAGTCGGAATGGTATTTCAGTCATTCAATCTTTTTCCCCATCTGACAGTGCTGCGCAATGTCATGTTGGCTCCTATCAGGGTGCGGGGACTCACGGCAGTTCAGGCAGAGGCAAGGGCCCGCGAACTTCTGAAGCGTGTCGGTATCACTGAGCAAGCAGAGAAATATCCGGCTCAGCTGTCTGGCGGACAGCAACAACGTGTGGCGATTGCCCGTGCTCTTGCCATGGAGCCAAGGGTGTTGTTGTTTGACGAACCAACTTCATCTCTTGATCCCGAAATGGTGGGCGAAGTTCTTGACGTCATGCGCTCATTGGCCAGAACGGGCGTTACCATGATTGTCGTCACCCACGAAATGGGCTTTGCGCGGCAGGTGAGTGACCGCGTGCTGTTCATGGACAGCGGGATGATTGTTGAGACTGGAACACCATCACAGATTTTTGATCATCCACAGGAGGAGCGCACGCGTGCTTTCCTGAAAGCCATACTGCAACATTAGTGATTGATCAGAAACCGTAAATAATTTGATTTGGAGTAAAAAGATGAGCATCGACATGAATTTCGTGGAAAGCCAATTCCCGGCGCTTCGAGACCGCGAGTTCACTTATCTTGACAACGCTGGAGGATCGCTTGTCTTGAAGGGTGTGGCAGACCGCGTTCGTGACTATCTCTTGACCAACAGTGTTCAACACGGCGCGAGCTATTCCAAGTCTCAACAAGCAAAATCGAAGCTCCTGGACGCCCAGAAATCCGTGATGAGGCTCATTAACGCGTCCCGATATGAAGAGGTTGTCATGGGCCCGTCGACGACGGCTCTTCTTCAAATTCTGGGGCGCGCCATTGGCGAAACACTTTCACCTGGCGATGAGATCATAGTCTCTGTTTCTGAACACGAAGCAAACTACGGTCCTTGGGAACAGCTTGAACGCAAAGGCATCAAAATCGTGCCTTGGCCAATTGAACCAGAGACGTTTCGCCTTGATTCACAGCGCCTGACATCGCTGATGACGGGGCGCACGAGACTCGTATGCTGCACACATGCTTCGAACATCCTCGGTACAATCAATCCCATCCGTGAATTTGCGAATATTGCTCACGCCCATGGTGCTAGGATCTGTGTCGACGCGGTAGCCTATGCGCCGCATCGGCTCGTTGACGTGCAAGCGCTTGACGTCGATTATTATGTCTTCAGTTTCTACAAGGTATATGGGCCGCATCATGCCATCCTATATGGACGCTATGACGATCTTGTAGCGTTGCCAAGTCAGAACCACTTCTTCGTTGAAGCAACGCAAACCGCATACAAATTCCAGCCAGGTAACGTGAACTATGAACTGGCTTATGGCTGCACCGGGATCAATGAATATCTGGTCGAACTGGCAAATCGCAGTGGAAAGAATTCGGCTGATGAGCGAACTGCTATGGCAACCGCATTTGAACTCATCACCGAGCAGGAAGAACTGGTTTGCAGACGGCTCCTCGATTTTCTCAACAGTGCATCCACAGTGAAGATTATTGGAGAAAAAACTGCAGATTCCGCGTTGCGGGTACCAACCGTCAGTTTTACCGTGAAAAATCGCAGCAGCCGTGAAATTGTAGAAGCAATTGACAAGGAAAACATCGGCATTCGCCATGGTGATTTCTATGCCCGACGACTTTCCAGGTTTCTTGATCTTAATGAGGAGGACGGAGTGATTCGAGTTTCAATTGTTCATTACAACACGACGCAGGAAATTGATCACTTGATTGAAAAATTGGCACCGCTCTTATAATGACAGGATATAAGGGAGGTCAAAAACATTCGTGCGAGACCGTGCCGTCTATTTCACCACTGCTTTTGTGATGTAATTGCGCATAACATTATAACGGATGCATCTTTGATTTGCGTCGCGAACTATGAGGTGTGCCACAGACTGACGACTGACCCGCTGTTCTAAAAGCAAAATAATTCAGATAATTTGCAACCTAATTATCGCCAACGTGAATCCGGCCAGAACGATTGTTTCGATGCAGAGCAGTGCGATTGCCCGCGGTCCGATGGAGAGAACTTCCTTGAAGCTGGTGCGCATGCCCATGGCGGCAATGCCGACAATGAGGCACCAACGCGACGTTGATGATAGGAAATCGATAACGAATGCGGGAATCACCAGAAGGTTGTTCAACACAACAAAAACCGCAAACAAACCAACGAACCAGGGTAAAGATCTGTGAAGTTTTCGAACACCGGTTGGTGCCCCGGACAATACCATCGTTATGGCGAAGGCGACAGGCACCAACATAGCAACCCGCATCATCTTTGTGAGTGCGGCCACGTCACCGACGGTGTCTGACACTGCATAGCCAGCACCCATTACTTGCGCCACGTCATGGATAGTGGCACCGAGGAAGAACCCAGTATCATGGCTGCTGAGATTGAGAGAGGTGGCGAGAACCGGATATGCAATCATCGCCACAGTGCTGAGCGCAGTGATGCCGACCACTGAAAAAAGGGTCCAACGGGTCGTATGTTCGTTCCTTGGCAAGAGAGATGAAATGGTCATTGCAGCGGCCGCACCACAGATGCCAACGGAACCTGCCGTAAGTAACCCAAGTCTCCAGTCCAAATTAAGTAGCTTCGCAAGCAACAAACCCAAGCAAATAATCAGTGTCACTGAGACAATGATCGTCAACAAGGCAATTGGTCCAAGGGCTGTAACTTGATTTGTCGTGATACGAAATCCAAGCAATGCGACACCAATCCGCAAGATGGTTGCAGAGGAGAACAAGATGCCCGAACCGCACGGTCCTTCTTCGGAGAGAAATTTGAACGACAGCCCCAAGAGGAGAGCAAAGAGCATTGCAGGTGCACCATAGTGCTCATTCAGAAATGTTGCGGCAATGGCGACCACAAGACTTGCCATTACTCCGGGTGCAAGGATCCGGAGTTGTTTGACATGCAGAAGTTCCATAATGTTATGCGCGGCCCTTCCAGGGAACCAGCCTGCGTTCAAGGAAACGCATCAAAAGATCAAACGCGTAGGCGATTGCTGCAATAATGAAGATACCCATGATCACAGTTGAAGTTTGCAAAAACTGTGACGCCGACAGAACCATGAAGCCAATGCCACTTGTGGCCGCCACCATCTCGGCAGCCACCAACGTCGTCCAGCCAACCCCCATGCCGATGCGCACCGAAGTGATAATTTCCGGTAATGCAGCAGGCAAAATGACCTGCGTTAAAACTTGCCAAGGAGTGGCACCCAGGGAGTATGCCGCATGAACTTGCTCGATAGCGGCGGATCTCACGCCGGAGCGTGTGCCAATGGCAACAGGCGCAAAAATGGAAAGGAAGATGAGCAGAACTTTTGCCAGTTCTCCGATACCAAACCACACGATCATGAGAGGCAGATAGGCCAAGGGTGGCACTGGGCGATAAAATTCAATGGGGGGATCAAATACACCGCGCATGACCCTGCTCATGCCCATGGCAAGCCCGACGGGAATTGCCGTGGCGCAGGCAAGTATCAACGCACCAAAGACGCGCAACACGCTGATCCATGTGTGTTGGAGAAGTGTCCTGTCAGCAAAGCCTTCTGTCGATACCTGGATGAATTTGTTGAATATCGCGAGGGGCGATGGCAGGAACAGGGGCTTGATCCAGCCAGCCCAGGTTGCCAGCGACCAGAAACCAATAAGGCACAGCGCTGATACGGCGCTGATCAATAGACTGTCACCTTGGCCGGGCACCCCGTAAACCTCGCCGGGTTTTGTTGGCTTGATTTTAAAGAGCGAACCGAAAAACGTCGATGAAGTCCGCTTGTTGCCGTTAGACATGATCGCCCCCCGCAGCATCTTCATCACCAAATATGATCTTCAAAACCTGCTCTCGCATCTTAATAAATTCTGCCGATGCTTTCACCGAGCGTGCATCTGCCCCAGCAAGAAATTTTTTGCTGAAATCGAGTTCAAAGGTATGGGTAATGCGTCCGGGGCGCGGCGACATCACAATCAATCTCGTCGCCATGAATAATGCTTCTTCAACACTGTGAGTGATGAAGAACACCATCTTTGATGTCTCTTTCCAGATACGGATAATGAGTTCCTGGGCTCTTTCGCGCGTGAGCGCATCAAGCGCGCCCAAGGGCTCGTCCATCAAAAGAATTTCGGGATCACTTGCGAGGGCGCGGGCAATGCCGACACGTTGCTGCATGCCACCGGAAAGTTGGTAAACGGGATGCGTTTCAAAAGCTTCCAAACCCAGTTGTTTGAGATGCTTGCGTGCAACTTCGTGACGTTCCGACTTCGCCATGCCGCGCAGTTTTAAACCAAACGCGACGTTATCAATAACATTGAGCCATGGCAGCAAAGCATGTTTCTGAAACACCACTGCACGATCAGCGCCAGGGCCCTCGACGACAGTTCCATTGAGTTTGATTTGCCCAACAGAAGGCGAAAGAAATCCAGCAAGTAGGTTGAGCAGAGTCGACTTCCCGCAGCCTGAAGCCCCCAAAGCAACGACAAATTCACCTTGCTGAATTTCAAGATCTACATCGGACAACGCTTTGACTGGAGGCGTGTCAGGGCCAAGCGGAAATTCGACAGTTACATGATCGACGTGAAGACTTCCCATGCGCAACTTGCCCAATCAGTGTAATTCCACTCCGCCAACAATGGCGAAGTGGCAACTTACGGGATTGAAGTGTTACTTCATTGCCGCAGCAATGTAGTCACCGTTCACAAACTTCGAATAGTCATCCAGCACGGCATCAACCCGTTTGTTTTCCATCAGGAATTTAGCTGTTGCCAACATGTTGGCCTGGTTTCCGCCGCCGAGCCATTCAGCTGATGCCATGGTTGCAAGCGATGGGAACGTATAGTCCTTCAGTGCTGCAGGCACTTCTGCGGCTGGTGAGCCAGTGCGTTCGGCAATGGCTTTGACCTGTGGCGAGTCAGCAGTCCAGGCATCGGGATTGGAGTTGTAGGCAGAATTGGCAGCTTCAATCGACTTGAGGAATTTGGCCATGAAATCTTGGTTTGCCTTTGCGAATTCCGTGTTCACAACCCAACCATCAAATGTCGGAGCACCCGTCACCTGGTTTGCAGCAATAATCATTTTGCCGGTCTTCATGGCTTTGCCGCGGGCGGGTTCCCAAATAAAAGTCGCATCGATCTGACCCTGATCCCATGCAGCAGAAATCTGATCCGGCTTCATGCCAATTACTTCGACATCGGCTGATGTGAGACCTGCATTTTTCATCGCCCCCATGAGCGAGTAATGTGCTGTAGACCCCAGTGGAACGGCAACTTTTTTGCCCTTGAGCTCTTCAACCTTGGTTATGCCGGAACCATCGCGGGCAATCAGCGCTTCTGCAGCTCCGATGATATCGGAAATGCCAAACAGCTGATAATCAACACCTTGCGATGCGCCGATTGCCAATGGTGAAGAACCGATTTCTGAAATCTTGAGATCACCGGAAGCCATTGCCGCAATGACTTCCGCACCGGAAGCAAACTTGCGCCACTCGATTTCCATGCCGGTTGCCTTGTCGATGTCGCCTGCGGCAATTGCGGCTTGCATTGGTGTTGGCGTGCCAAAAGTGCCGATGATGATTTTTTCAGCCATCACCGCAGTTGCAGTGGCTCCTGCCAAAAGCATTGCTGCCATGGTTGCCATTATTGTGCGTCTTGTAGTCATTTAGCGTCTCCCTTGTTTGACTTAATTGTCCGTAATCCCATTTGCATTTGACGATTTGAATCGTACTTTTTAAATCTCAGTTTGGCCGGGTTGCATCAAAGAGATTGTTATAGCCAAACAATCCAACGCTGCCACCAGTATGCAAAAACACAACATTCTCGGAAGTTTTGAAATGGTTTTTGCGAATGAGGTCAATGAGTCCTGCCATGCCTTTCCCCGAATAGACAGGATCCAGCAGAATTCCCTCATTGCGAGCCAATATGTTGATGGCTTCAATCATCCCATCAGTTGGAATGCCATATCCTGCACCAACATAATCAGTATTGGCCACCACGCTTTCCCTAGACACTGCGCCCTGCATATTCATTAAATCAGCAGTAGCACATGCCAGCTTATAAACATTCTCTTCTTGCAACGCGCGCGCAGCACGCGTTCCAATTCCAAGCACGGGAATATGACTGCGAAGACCTTCCAGCCCTGCAACAAGGCCCGCCTGTGTTCCTGCACTACCGGTTGCATGAACAAGATGGTCGATCCGGAGGTTCATATCATTGGCTTGAGCTACAAGTTCCAACGCGCAGTTCACATAACCAAGAGCACCTATAGGATTTGATCCGCCTCCTACTATGATATAGGGATTGCCGCCCTGCGAACGGATTTCCTCTGCAACTTTGTCCATTTCTAAATTCATCGGTGTTCCCGCAGGATAAACCTGCGTCGGCGAGCCGTGGATGTGATCAAGCAGCACATTGCCTGATCCGCAATAATCTGGGCTGTTGCTGCCTGTTCGGTTTTCCAAAAGAATACGACATTTCATGCCAAGTTTAGCTGCGGCGGCCGCTGTTTGACGGGCGTGGTTGGATTGAATAGCGCCTTGGGTGATCACTGTATCACAGCCCTTTTGCAGAGCGTCGGCCATCAAAAATTCCAGTTTGCGGGTCTTGTTTCCCCCCGAAGAAAGCCCCGTGCAGTCGTCGCGCTTGATATAGAGTTTCGGGCCACCCAACAATTTCGTGAGATTTGGCATGGGTTCAAGCGGGGTTGGGAAATGGCCAAGACGCACACGGGGAAACCGGGCAAGATGCATATGGAAACTCCAATGTTCCTAAATCTAGAGCCAAGGCTACGAAAGCCGTCGCTTTCTGGCCAATGCCAAGAACGAGCCAAACCATGCCGCCGCGGCATAACCTTTAGCCTGCGTTCTGAACCTCCGCCAAACAGTGTCGAATGACGGCCACAATAACCTCGCAACTTTCCAGTGGCAGCGCGAGTGGAATGCGCATGTCGCAAACTTCACTCAGCACGCGTGCTGATTGCGGCAGTTTTTGCCGCTCCTTGACGTATTCCCAGTGGTCATGAACACTGGTGAAGCCAACGGGCTCTTTGCGGCCAAACCATTTCACAAACACGCCCCGCGCCGCACACGCAGCCAAAAATTGTTCCATTTCAACTGAACTCAATCCCTTTACTGCGAACTGAATTGAACTCATCACATACTGTTCTCGTCCGGAACGAAGCGGAACACGTATGTGTTGAATTTTGCTCAAGCCTTCTGCCAGCTTGCGATAGCGCGCGTTCCAAGCTTCTGCTCGTTCTGCCAGTAGGCCAATCTGCGGGCGCGCAATCGCGGCAACCAGGTTCGACATTCGCATACTGAAGTTGGGAATATGGCCCCGGTGCTTTTCAAAATAGTGAAGTTCGGGTCGCGCCTTGTGTTGCGCATAAAGCATATAGCTACCAGAATAGAGAATGGCCTTTGCCGCCATGTCCGGATCATCGGTAACCAACAAACCACCTTCGCCAGCATTTGCATGTTTGTAGGATTGCAAACTGAAGCAGCCAATTATGCCAAATGTTCCGGTAAATTTGCCGTCCCATTTGGCTCCCATGGTGTGGGCGCAATCTTCCACCACTTGCAGTCTGTGGCGTTTGCAAATCGCCATGAGCGCATTCATGTCACAGATGTGACCGCGCATATGGGAGAGCAAGAGCACGCGTGCACCGCTTGACGCTGCTTTTCTATCAAGATCAGCAAGATCAATTTCATAGTTGTCGTTGATTTCAACAAAGACGGGTTGTGCTCCTGCATGCTCGACTGCGCCCGCGACCGGTGCCAGCGTGAAGGCATTCATGAGAACCTTGTCGCCGTGCTGTACGCCTGCACACTTGAGGGCCACAAACATGGCTGCTCCGCATGAGTTTAAGGCTGCACAATACTTTGCACCAATATATTCCGCATAGTCCTGCTCCAATGCAGTCGCTTCCGGCACACCGGAGCGGTCTTCGCCGTATCGATGAAGCTTTCCCGTCACCAGGATTTCATTTGCACGCTTGATGCCCTGCTCTGGAATAGCGGGCGGCAAACTCAAATCGAGATCAAGGCGGGGGTCTTCCATAATCATACCGATCCCAGCTCAAATTGTTCTGCCGGAAAGTATTTGGAAAGTCTGACATCTGCTGTGCGGGCATGTGCTTCCATACCTTCAAGTCGCGAGATACGTGCAGCTACAGGTGCTACAACACGCACACCTTCGCGGGTCATGCGTTGATAGGTCAACACTTTGAGAAATTTCGCAGCGCTCAATCCACCGCTGTAACGACCGCCGCCTTTTGTTGGCAGAATGTGATTGGGACCGGCGCACTTATCACCAAAGGCCACCGTAGTTTCTTCGCCGAGAAACAACGAACCGTAACTGCGCAAAGATCTATGCCACCAGTTCAGGTCTGCGGCCTGAATATGCAAGTGCTCTGACGCGTAGTGATCGCTTACAACGCAAGCTTCTTCGCGACTGTCAACCATGATGACTTCAGCATAGTCACGCCAAGCCATTTCAGCAGCTTTGCGTGCAGTCTCCGGCAACGCTGCAATCATATTTGGCATCATTGCAATGACGTCTTCACCGATTTTGCGCGACAACGTTATGAGCCATACTGGAGAATCCGGACCATGCTCAGCTTGCCCCAGAAGATCAGAAGCAACCACCGCAGCATCTGCCGTATCATCGGCAATAACCATGGTTTCCGTCGGTCCTGCCACCACATCAATACCAATTTGGCCAAACAACATGCGCTTGGCTTCAGCCACAAAGCGGTTGCCAGGTCCCACGACAATATCAGCAGGTTGATTGGTAAATAGCCCATAGGTGAGAGCGGCAATGGCTTGCACGCCGCCGAGTGCCAAAATCGTATCGGCCCCGGCGATATCCATTGCATAGAGAATACCTGGGTGGATTCCGCGGTCTTTATGAGACGGGGTTGCCGCCACGATGTTTTGTACTCCGGCAACCCGCGCCGTGCCCACGCTCATCAGTGCTGAAGCAGCATGGGAATAACGACCGCCCGGGACATAACAACCCGCGGTGGTGACGGGTAGGACTTTTTGCCCTGCAATCAACCCATCCAGCAGGTCGACTTCAAATTCACGTACAGAATCCCGTTGATGGGCAGCGAACGCACAAATGCGATCGCGGGCAAAACGGATATCATCCTTAACGCATTCAGGAAGAGCAGCCGTTGCAGCCTCGATCGTCGCACGGCTGACCACAATCTCTCCATCCCATCCATCAAGTTTTCGGGCAAAATCAGTGGCCGCTGCTTCCCGACCCGCTTTGATGGTTTCAAGGATTCTACCTACTGTCGCCTGCGTGTCTGTTTCTCCCGTCGCTCCAGTCTTCGTAGCTTTCTTCAAGTAGGTCGTTGTCATGCGGACTCCCGTTGGCTAGGCAATGGCTCGATGCGGCGGGCATAAATCACACACCGCTTGGCCAACACGTCGGTTGAATCAATCATCGCTTTTGTATTGTCGCCTTGTTGCAACACCAGCGGAACTTCCGTGCAGCCAGCGATCAGGATATCGGCACCCATGGCAATCAACTGCTCGCCAAGTTGCCGCAAGCCGTCGCGAATGTCTTGGCTACGGTCTCCGGCCTTGATGCGGTAGACCAGCGCCATGAAGCGGGCTTGGGATGACTCATCAAGCTGCACCACCTCGATGGCATGACGTGCAAAGGCGGGAGTGAATATTTTGGCATCGCGGCTTCCCTGCGTCGCCAAAACGCCAACGCTTCTTACTTTTGGATGCATCCTGCGCACTTCATCAATCACTTCGTCAATCAGGCTCACAAACGGCTTGCCGAGTGCAGAACGAATATCGGTTTCATAAGCATGGGCCGTGTTGCAAGCCATCACGACAAAATCGGCTCCGGCACGTTCCAGCGCACGCGCCATATCGGCAAGGGCGAGCCCAGGGGAAGGTCCCCGCCCGGCAATGGCATCATTGCGATTGGGTGTCTTGGGGTTGTTTTCGATGATCAGGTGTATGTGGTCTTGGTCTTTTGCTGCCTTGGAATGCTGAAGAACTTTGGCAAAGAAATCCAGTGTCGCTTCAGGTCCAAGCCCGCCGATTACACCCACCACCAATTCGGCACGTTCTGACACGTATTTTGCTCCAACGCTGCCCGCAACCTAATGCCAACAAGTCAGACTTGCCAATGCACAGAACGGATAGAACTATGCCACTCTAGCATCATGCGATTTTTTTTCACTGACCAGTTCGGCGGAATGCCAAAGTTTTTCAACCGTCCGCGATGAATTCTGCGTCGATATGTAAAGCCAAATTTCAAGAGGAGCTTCTGGCAAATCCTGTCCTGCGGCCACCAATCGACCTTCACGCAAATCGTTGTCTATCAAGCTGCGCGGCAACCACGCCATGCCAGATCCCACCAATGTTTGTGCACGAATGGCTTCGGCAAAGGCACTTTCATATCGGAGGTCGAGGTTCAATCGTGATGCCGCTGAGTTCAACAAGCTGGCAGTGACCTTTCCAAGAAACGCGTCCGGCGCATAATTCAAAAATGCTACCGGATTTGGATTGCTTGCGACCAACCTATGGATCGGCATTCCATGCTTGTCTGGCGCAGACACAGCCAGAAGTCGGTCATGGTCAATTGCCATGCCGGGATAGCCACTTGCACTTAAGGGATTGGGCACAGCTTCGTTTTGATAGCACAACAAGATGTGACATGCGCCATGCAGCAGCATTTCAACGCAGTCGTGAAAATTATCCGCAATGACTTTTGCTGTAATGCCGCTTTTTGCACTGTCAACCAATTGCCACCATGTCGGGAAAAACCCGACGGCCAAGGAATGGGGCATGGCAAATCTGAGTGTCGTTTCATCAGCGCTGGATGCGGCGCGAACCTCAATGCGACCATTGTGCAAATCACGAACTGCAATTTCTGCGATCGGCAGGAATTTCACGCCCGCTGCTGTAAGCGTGATAGGATAGGAACTGCGATCCAGCAGCGGAACGCCTATCCACATTTCCAATGCTTTCAACCGACGGCTAAACGCCGGCTGAGTGACATTGCGCGCCTCGGCAGCGCGGGAAAAATTACCACTACCGGCAACTGCCAAAAAATCTTCGAGCCACTTGAGTTCCAAAAACATACTTCCAAGCAGGTCCAACTTAACGCTTTTAAATATGCAGATTTTTGTGCAGTAGCACAACCTCATTGCTGCCCCGCGTCTTTTTCGTCATATTATGACAACAAGTGGCTTTGGGGATCGATTGTCTCTGTTTCCTGGTGTGCACACCAGAGAAGTTGGAATCGAGCATGGGTACAACCGTTTCTCCAGTTTCTGAGTTTCAAAATCA
>JANMEM010000150.1:0-18985 GCA_031376985.1 Hyphomicrobiales bacterium | reverse complement strand
AGACGCCTGCATCAAGTGTGGCCGCTGCTATGCAGCCTGCGAAGACACATCACATCAGGCCATCATGAAAGAAAAGGACGGCAAGCGTCATTTCGAAGTCATGGATGACGAATGCGTGGCCTGTAACCTCTGCGTCGAAGTCTGCCCTGTGCCGGAGTGCATTACCATGGTGGAACAGACCAAAGGCGTGGATGCGCGGACCGGCAAGAAAATCAACCCGGACTATGCCAACTGGACCACGCACCCCAATAATCCGATGGCAAGGAAGGCGGCGGAATAGTTCACTTTCAGCCCTGAAACATGGCCAGCCGTTGAAAATGCGGCTGGTCGTCGCCATTTGATCTGTATCAAGGAAGCAATTGCACGGGGGGCGTAGCGTTCACTTCATTCCAGAGGAGAAGTGTCATGAAGACTCCGTCGCTCAAGTCCATTCTTGTATCGCTCAACAATGTCGCACAATTGCCAAGCCTGCTGGCGGCAGCGCGGCATCTGGCCGTCAAATTCGATGCTCAGGTTCTGGGCCTCTATGTCATTCCTGCCGTGCAGATTTATCCAATGATGGGCTATGACGCGCCACCCGCGACCTATGATGGCAATCAGATTTTCTTTAACCAGCATCGTGACAGGGTGAAGGCCGAATTCGAAATCGCCATGAAAACCGATGGTGTTGAATTTGCTTTTCAGGAACTGGATGGGCGGGCCCCCCAGATTGCCACAGATGTGGCAGACAGGGGCCGTGCCCATGATCTGATCCTGCTATCAGCATCACAAACGGATGGTGTCGCAGGCTTTGAAGACGACTTTGCCGAACGTGTGGTAATGCTGGCCGGACGCCCTGTTATGGTGTTGCCTCGCAATGCTGGCACAAATTTTGATTTTGCTGAAATCACGTTGGGTTGGGATGGCGGGCGCGAGGCAGCGCGTGCAACGTTTGATGCCATGCCACTGCTCCGGCAGGCCCGGCTTGTGCGAGTGATTGGAATTGATGTGGCCCCGCGCGGGCGCGAACCCAGCTCCGAGATTGCCGAAACACTTGCACACCACGGCGTGAAAACCGAAATCACCCATGTCACATCTGATGGCATGAGTGCAGGCGAAACCCTGTTGCGCACTGCAAATGATCATGGGGCGAGCTTGCTGGTCATGGGCGCTTATGGCCATAGCCGTTTTTCTGAGTTCATTTTTGGTGGTGCCACGCGCTATGTGTTCCGGAACCTGACGGTGCCTGTGTTGATGTCGCATTGAAGAATAAACGGGATGTTCTGGATCAAGTCCCAAAATATTCTGTTGGCCTCATCCAAATGAATGACGTGCAGTACTACGAGGCGTTGTAGCTTTCTCTGTGGGGCGAGAAAGAGAACACCATGCGTGAACTTGCATCTCCACTCCGGTTTGAACGACACCACGTCGATGTTGTAATGACGACTTCAAATCCGGGGCTGCTTTATAATATCGGAAACCTCATTGCTTTCTTCGGTGCATTGGCGCTGTTCATGTTGCTGTCGGGATCAGGTCGCGGCGTCACTGCTGATGGCTTCGTCGCACATTTCCTCGGCAATTGGCCCGCCGTTTTAACCACGGCAGCATCGTTGGTCTTCTGGGTCAGCGGCATGCAATATGCCAAGGCCTGGGCCAAGGGCTTTCCTCCGGAAGCCAAATCCAATAATGCCGGACATGCGCTTTCAACCTTGGGTGCGCTCACCATCGGCGTGGCACTGATGGGCCTCGCCCGCACCGAAGTGTCCCTCGCCCTTGCGATTATCGCCAGCATCCTGCACTCAGGCGGCAAACTTGCGAGCTGGCGCGAGCCAACCCGCGACGACTATTTCAAACCCATGCCGCTATACAGCCGCGTTCCTTATGTGACCACGCTATGTCTGGATATGCGGAGTGATGTGTTGGCAGGCGGCGCGCTTACTGATGTTGTGACGGGCTTGGTATTGCCGCTGTTCTTGTTGGTTGCGACGATGTTCTGGGCGCGGGCGGATTGGCTGTTGTTGCAGAAGGCCAAGGATTGATCATTGTCAAAGCTCTTGCCACCCATAGAGCCTCGCGCTAGGCACGAATAGATTCAACGCGAGTATTTCCCAATGGCTTCCTTCAATCTCTTATATCTCCCCGGTGACGGCATTGGTCCTGAAGTGATGTCGGAGGTTAAAAAGATTGTGGGCTGGATGGGCAGCCAGGGCATTGCCAGGTTTGAGACGGATCAGGGTCTAGTCGGTGGTTCGGCTTTTGATGCCCATGGTCAGGCTGTGTCTGATGCTGACATGGATAAGGCGCAGGCTGCTGATGCTGTGTTGTTTGGCGCTGTGGGTGGGCCGAAGTGGGACAAGGTGCCTTATGATGTGCGGCCTGAGGCGGGGCTCCTGCGGTTGCGGAAGGACTTGGGACTGTTTGCGAATTTGCGTCCGGCGATTTGTTATCCGGCACTGGCCGATGCGTCTTCGCTTAAAAAAAATGTGGTTGAGGGTCTGGATATTCTCATCGTGCGGGAACTCACGGGCGGTGTTTACTTCGGTGAACCCAAAACCATCACTGATTTGGGCAATGGCCAGAAGCGTGGCATCGATACGCAAGTCTATGACACCTTTGAAATTGAACGCATAGCCCGCGTGGCTTTTGATCTGGCCTTGACGCGCAAGGGCAAGGTCTCATCAGCGGAAAAGCGCAATGTGATGAAAACCGGCGTTTTGTGGAATGAAGTGGTGACGCGCGTTCACGCCAATGAATATCCAACGATCGCGCTCGAACACGTGTTGGCCGACAATTGCGCCATGCAATTGGTACGCTGGCCCAAGCAATATGATGTGATCGTCACTGACAATCTGTTCGGCGATGTGCTGTCTGACGTAGCAGCCATGTTGACGGGTTCACTCGGCATGTTGCCATCAGCATCGCTGGGTGCGCCAGACGCAAAAACCAAACGCCGCAAATCGCTGTATGAACCCGTACATGGTTCAGCCCCCGACATCGCAGGAACAGGCGCTGCCAACCCGATTGCGATGATTGCATCATTCGGCATGGCACTACGATATTCTCTCGGGCTCGGAGAATGGGCCGACAAGCTGGATCAAGCCATTTCCGCCGTGCTTGCAAAAGGTTTGCGCACCAAGGATATAGCAGGCGATAGCCCGGCCAATACCAATACCCAGCAAATGGGCGAAGCGATTCTGGCTGAATTGCAGGCGGTCGCCTGATGCTGCTACTCAAATCAGACACCACCACCGTCACTCTCCACCCCAAGGGTGCGCGACTTGTGTCTTGCGTTGTCGATGGTGTTGAAACCGTCTTCGGCAACGTCGTTGAAAACGAAGTGCTGAAAGGCGACCTCTATTCCGGCGTGCTCTGTGGCCGCCATGCCGGGCGCATTACCAATGCATCGTTCCCTCTGGATGGTGAAATAATCAACGTGACACCCAACATGGGTGTGCACCAACTCCATGGTGGCCCTGACAGCTTTGCCACGCGCAACTGGGACTACATCCGTGACGCCAACCGCATCACCTTCATGCTGGAAAGCCCCGATGGTGACCAAGGCTTTCCGGGCAGTTTGTCGGTGAAGGCAGTTTATGCGCTGGATGGCAACACGCTGTCACTGGTCATCACCGCCCGCACGACGAAGCCCACCGTGTGCAACCTCACCAACCATGCCTATTGGAACATGGCGGGAGGCGGTTCCATTCTGGGCCATGAGTTGATGATCCCCGCACAGAAATTCTTCCCGTTAAATGAGTTGCTGTTGCCCTTGGGCGAAATCAAGGATGTGGCGGATACGCGATGGGATTTTCGCAAGGCTCGCACCATTGGCGAGGACTATGACAACGCCTATTTGCTGGATGGACAACGCGGCGACATGAAACGCGCCATGACAATGCGTGATCCTGCCTCGCGCCGCACACTCGATGTGTGGACCAGCGAGGGCGCCTTGCAAATGTACACGGCTATTCACTGGAATGGCGACGGCACAGCCCTTGGCCCGAAAGGCGCGCTCAACCACGCGGAAGCTTTTGCAATAGAACCACAAAACGTGGCTGATGCGCCGAACCACGCGAATTTTCCATCCTCCATTCTGCGGCCCGGAGAAATCTACCGGAACCACATGGAGTGGCGTTTCAGCTGAAGCGCTTGCGGGCGGCGAGGGTGCGGAGGCGCAACGCGTTCAGGCGGATGAAGCCTGCGGCGTCTTTCTGGTCGTAAGCGCCACGGTCATCTTCGAACGTCACGAGGTCATTCTTGTAGAGGGACTTAGCACTCTTCCGTCCACTGACGATCACATTGCCCTTGTAGAGCTTGAGCCGCACAACGCCCTCAACATGTTCCTGGGATTTGTCGATCATGGCTTGCAGCATTTCGCGTTCGGGCGAAAACCAGAAGCCGTAATAGATCAGTTCGGCATAGCGCGGCATGAACGAGTCTTTGAGGTGTGCTGCCTCACGGTCCAGCGTCAGCGATTCCATGGCGCGGTGTGCCGCCAGCAAAATCGTACCGCCCGGCGTTTCATAAATGCCGCGCGACTTCATGCCGACGAAGCGGTTTTCCACAAGGTCCAGGCGGCCGATGCCATTGTCATGGCCCAAGCGGTTGAGTTCGGTTAAAATCGTGGCTGGTGACATGGCAACGCCATTGGTGGCGACCGGGTTGCCCTGCTCGAAGGCGATCTCGATATCGGTAGCGGCGTCCGGCGCATCCCATGGCGCAACAGTGCGCTGATAGACAAACTCTGGCGCTTCTTCCCACGGATCCTCCAGCACTTTGCCTTCCGACGACGAGTGTAACAAATTCGCATCAACCGAAAACGGAGCATCACCGCGTTTGTCGGTGGAGACAGGGATTTGGTGTTGCTCGGCAAATGAAATCAAATCTGTGCGCGACTTGAACGCCCACTCCCGCCAAGGGGCGATGATTTTGATATCGGGGTTCAGCGCATAGGCCGTCAGCTCAAAGCGCACCTGATCATTGCCTTTGCCCGTGGCCCCATGCGAAATCGCGTCGGCACCCGTCTGTGCAGCAATCTCTACGAGGCGCTTGGCAATCAACGGCCGTGCGATGGATGTGCCCAAGAGATACACGCCCTCATAAACCGCATTGGCGCGGAACATCGGGAACACGAAGTCCCGCACAAATTCCTCGCGCAAATCCTCAATGAATATTTCCTTGATGCCGAGCATCTCGGCCTTCTTGCGGGCCGGCTCCAACTCGCCACCCTGCCCCAGGTCAGCCGTGAAGGTCACCACTTCGGCGCGGTATTCAGTTTGCAGCCACTTCAGGATAATGGACGTATCAAGCCCACCCGAATAGGCGAGGACGACTTTTTTGATTGCTTGCTGTTTCATGATGGCAACCGCCTATCACGCAGGGGCCAAACGCCGCAAGTGCCTAGCGCATGAACGCGAATAACAGCATTGATTGTATAGCAATTGTTGCGCCCAACATCAGCAGCAGTTGGGCCTGCGCATTGGAGTTTTCAGTGGTTTTGAGAATGCCCGCCTTGCGTCCGGCAATCGCCCAATACACGGAACCACACACCACTCCCAAGGCCGCACCTACCAGAAGCATCCAAGTTTCGTGGACAAACACCAGGGCCAGTACCACTCCTGCAACAACAGCGATGGCCGCATAATACAAAAAAAGCCGTATCTCCAAATATTCGGCAATCATGATCAGCACGACCGATGGTATGGTGGCAAACATGCCGATGATGATGCCGGCAAAACCCAATATTGCGAAAAACGCCAGAGATTCACTGGACGTGAGGGAGATAAACTCAATGGCAACACTGCCACCCAAAGCCGCAACGAAAACCGTGAGGGCATAGGCAAAGACAATGATAAGGAAGCGTTTGAGAGCGTTCATGCTTCAGAACCAAGCGTAGAAATATGTTGAAATCAAAGCCATCTGCGCGACAACAATGCCATATAACAAGGCCTTGAACGGCTGCTTCTGCGTCTTGTGCCGAAACCGCCGCTGCGCCAAAACCGCCCCGACGCTTCCGCCCAGTGCAGACGCCATCAACAGGGTTTTCTCAGGAATGCGGGAGTCTCCGCGTTCTGCGGCACGCTTGTCGAAGCCAAAGAGGAGGTAGGTGATGGCATTGATGATGAGGGCGTAGGTGGCGAGGATCATTTGCGTAAATCAATACCTAAAAGTGGCGCAGTCTCAATTTGCACCTGCTTCCATCGCCAACCTGTCCTTCGCCCGTATCTTCATACTCTCACTCTTCAACTGACCACAGGCCGCCATAATATCGCGACCACGCGGTGTCCGCACCGGAGACGCATAGCCTGCGTTGTTCAAGATTTCGGCGAACACTTCAATCACGTCCCACTCGGAACATTCATAAGGTGATCCCGGCCATGGATTAAACGGGATCAAATTTACTTTCGCCGGAATCCCCGCCAGCAAGCGTACAAGTCGTCGCGCATCTTCCTTCGTATCGTTGATGCCTTTCAGCATTACATATTCAAACGTGATGCGTCGTGCATTTGACGCGCCGGGATAGCTGGCGCAGGCGTTCATAAGCTCAGCGATGGGATATTTTTTGTTGAGGGGCACAAGCTTGTTGCGGATGTCATCGGTGGTGCCATGCAACGAAATGGCCAGCGATGTTCCGATCTCTGCACCGGCGCGGATGATTTCCGGCACGACGCCAGAAGTGGACAAGGTTATGCGACGCTTCGACAGGGACATGCCCTCACCGTCGGACGCAATGTGCATGGCTTGTTTGACGTTGTCGAAATTATAGAGGGGTTCCCCCATACCCATCAGCACCACATTTGTAATATAACGCCCCGACAATGGCGGCTTTGGATTTACCGCAAGATCATCCGGCCAGTCCTTGATGCGGTCTCGCGCCAGCATGATCTGGCCTACGATTTCACCAGCCGTCAGATTGCGCACCAGTGCTTGCGTACCCGTATGGCAGAACGAGCATGTCAATGTGCAGCCAACTTGCGACGAGATACACAACGTGCCGCGGTCTTCTTCCGGAATGTAGACGGTTTCAATTTCCTGACGCGCACCGCGTTCATCCGGAGCAAGACGCAACAGCCATTTCATGGTGCCATCGGATGATTTTTGTTCGGTGACAATTTCAGCACGGCCGACGTGGAAGGTTTCTTCCAGCTTGACGCGTAAATCCTTCGAAATATCCGTCATCAGATCAAAAGAAGTAAAGCCCTTGTTATAGATCCAGTGCCAAAGCTGGCGCGCCCGCATTTTACGTTGCTTCTCAGTAACGCCGATACGCGCCATCATATCCGCAAGCTCTTCCCGCGACAGGCCCACGAGTGTGGGGCGCAGGTCATTCTGGATGTAGCGTTCGGGTAGATTTGAAATCAGGGTGGTGTTCATATCGGCCCCTTACTTGATTTCAACGGCTCCGACCATAGGCCCGAGAGGCAGGAAGCCATCATTACGATTGATCTCAGGCGCATAGAGGCTGGACACCGAACCATCAAAGAACAACGCGTTGTCAGTTTTGAGTTCATCACGGAACAGCGAAGCGAATTCCCAAAACGTCACGGCGTTCTCTGAAATAACAAAATAGGCCCGCCCTGCCGCGTCGATACCGACACCGTTCCGCATTTTGCGCGACGTTCCCGTTTCTGAAAATTTCGGATGAATCTTGCCATTGATCACCAGCATAGGGCCGGATTGCGAGGCATAGTCAGGTTTGATGCCGGACCGTGCAAAGGCTTCGGTTTCCATCACACCCGGCTTGCCGTTCTTTACATAGAAAACGCCATTGGGCTTTAAATGAAAATTGCCGCCACCATTGCGCCGGTTGAGTTTCTTCAGCTGCTTGCCGTCTTCAACATAATAGCCAATGGGCCGCTCATTCTCGTCGAACATGCCCGCATTCATGGCAAACAACAGTATGTGGTTTTCCTGTTTCAACCCTTGCGCCAGTGACGCCAGATAACCGTAAGGCTGGCCCTTGCTATCAAGATTGCGGATCTCAAATGCCGCTTCCCCCGCATTATAGCTGCAAGCCGTATAGCGCTGACCCTTGGCTTCAAGTGCAGAACAGCCTGCCAGTGCCGCCGCTGTCGAGGCGAACCAGCAGCAGACTGCCAGCAGGGCCCTACTTGCAGGCACCGTCAATGGTGTCCATGGCAGCGGAAATGCCCGCCAGCGAATAACTGTCCTTGGTCGTGGTGCCCTTTGCCGACGTGCCTGAAATCGACATGGACTTGCCAGACTTCATGGCCGCGAGAATGGCTTTCTCGGTTTCAACTTTGTCAGTCCAAGCCATGTTGTCGACAGGATACAAAATAAAATCCCGCGTATCGATAGTAAGCTTCACGTCGGACCCCTCTTTGAAGGTGTAGCCGATAACAGTGGAAGGTTGCGCCTTTACCTTTTTACCTGGCCAATGGGTGACCATGAAATAGATGGGATTGCGCGCCACACCCTTTTTGCTGGCTTCGCTCTTTTTCGGTGCGGAATAGACATAGCAGACCTTCGAACCCTCAGCCTCATAGGTGAAAGCCTCCCAGTCACCGGATGCGCCAAGTGACGTGGGGTTGGCGGGCGCTTGCGCCAAAGCCAGGGTTGGCACCACGGCCAAGGCAGAAACAATGAGAAAACGTGAGAAAATGCCGTGAATCATGACCAAATATTGGGCTCCTAACCCTTAACAACTGCCGAACGGATATGAGCCTGTCAATCTACTGGAATTTCGGCCCAATTACGGCAAACGCCAGAAAGCTGAAGCTGACCCTATCCAAATTCTATTCCGGTCCGTAGAAAGCGGCACATGACCCAGAAAACCATTCTCATCACTGGCTGTTCCACAGGCATAGGTTACGTTTGCGCCAAAGGCTTGAAAGCCCGTGGTTACCGGGTGTTTGCAACTGCTCGGAAACCGGCGGATTTGCAGCGGCTCGAAGCTGAAGGATTGGAAGCCATTGCTTTGGATTATCGGGATTCCACATCCGTGCAAGCCTGCGCTGCCGAAGTTGCCAAACGCACAGGCGGCAAACTTTATGCCCTGTTCAACAACGGCGCCTATGGCCAGCCGGGAGCTGTTGAAGATATTACGCGCAAAGTTCTGGAAGAACAATTTGCCGCCAATTTTTTTGGCTGGCATGAATTGACCAAAGCCTGCCTGCCGATGTTGCGCAATAATGGCATAGGTCGGATCATTCAATGTTCGTCAGTATTGGGCTTGGCCGCGATGAAATGGCGTGGCCCTTATAATTCATCAAAATTCGCCATTGAAGGTTTGAGCGACACGCTTCGTTTGGAGTTGCGGGGTTCAGGCATCCATGTGGTCACAATTAATCCCGGCCCTATCGAGAGCAAATTTGTGCTGAATGCCCGGGCTGCGTTTGAACGCAATGTTGATATGACCAATAGCCACTACAAAGTAGACTTTGCAAAACAGCAACAGCGTTTGGACAAGGGTGGCAGCACCAGATTCAAGCTTCCGGCCACTGCCGTTCTGGACAAGCTCATCCTTGCCCTCGAGCAGACAAGCCCCCGCGCCCACTACTATGTGACAACTCCAACATGGCTGGTGGCTGTTCTGAGGCGTATATTGCCACAATCTTCTCTCGATTCTTTTCTCAACCGGATTTCAGACCAATGACCTATCTTCCTATGTTCGCCGTTGCAGCAGTTGCCGCTATTCTTGTGCTTGGTCTTTTCAACATGATGCGCGGCGGCTCTGCCAGCCGATCACAAAACCTGATGCGTTGGCGTGTTGGCCTGCAATTTGTTGCAGTCCTGTTGCTGATGGCTGCACTGTGGTGGTCCCAGCGCGGGGCTTGATTCCATAACGTTACCGCCCCATGTCTTGGTGCCTTGTAAGGAGAATAGTTATGGCTGGCACTGACGAGCAAAATGTGAAGCAAAACTTCTGGCCGAAGCTGCAGCAGAACCTTGCGCGTATTCCGTTTGCCGAAGACGTTGTGTCAGCTTGGTATTGTGCAAGTGACGCAAAGACGCCTCTTAAAGTAAAAGGCACACTGTTTGGTGCTCTCGCCTATTTCATTCTGCCTTTTGACATTATCCCTGACGTGATTCTGGGCTTGGGGTTTACCGATGATCTTGCGGTTTTGATGACGGCCATGACGCTGGTGCGGAACCACGTGACCCAGGATCACCGCAATCGGGCAAGGGAAACCATAGACCGGCTGCGCAATGGCATAGCGCCAGACACTGCCCAATGACGGGCTTTGGCAAATGGCATTGACGCTGCTATTGCAACCCGATGGCTGAACCAGAGTCCCAGAATTCTATTTCTCTGCCGCTTCTCGCCTGGGAGACAGTTCGGCGTTTGGGTGCAGACGAAGCCATTCCGCTGGCAGGCAACATCGCCTTCCGCATGATGTTTTCGGCCTTCCCGTTTTTGATTTTTCTCACGGCATTGGCAGGTTTTATAGGAAGCGAAGCTTGGGTCGAACATACGGTGCAGCTGTTGTTGAGCGTGGCACCGGTCAATGTGGTTGCACCGGTCGCCGTTGAAATCCGTTCCATTTTGACTGTACCACGGGTGGATTTCCTCAGCATTGGTGCCCTGCTCACAATTTGGAGTGCAATGGCTGGCGTGGATTCCGTCCGTGTCTGTTTGAACCGCGCCTATGACGTCATCGAAACCCGAAAGGCGTGGCAGCTTTATCTACTCAGCATCGTTGGTGTGATCGGCAGTGCGGTATTGTTTCTGGCGCTGTCTTTGCTGGTGGTTGTCTATCCGGTGTTCGTGCGCATAGTTATCGCTTTCACCGGCAATTTCCCTTCGCAATTCCTCAACGTAGAACAATGGCGCTACCCAATCGCAATATTGCTGATGCTGATTGGTGTACACGCGGCCCATCGCCTTTTGCCTGCCAAACGCCTGACCTTCAGACATGTGTTGCCGGGTGTTTCCTTCACCGTGGTGTGCTGGATGATGATGTCTTATGCCTTCTCGATCTGGCTGACAAAATTCAACAGTTTCACGTCAACCTACGCCTCGCTGTCAGGCATTTTCGTCATCATGTTTTTCGTGTATCTGGCGGCGCTTGTATTGATTGCGGGCGGTGAGTTGAACCGGGTGCTGGAATTGGTGCGCCTTAACCGATTGGGCCGGAAATCTGTTGTTAACCCCGTCAGCGAATAAACGGCCATAATATGAAGAACCATAAATTTATCCGCAAAGTTTAGCTGTTAGTTGCGGGTGAGGACATTTGGACCATGAACGAATTCGTCGACATCGCTTTGCGCTATTGGAATGACTTTGCAGCCTGGAACCCTCCCCAGACGGTGTTGTACACCATGTGGGGTTTCGGGGTTTTGTCGGCCTGGATCATCACAAGGTTCGTGGCATCGCCGCCTTTGTTTGCGGGACCGATCAGCTTCATCGTCCTGACTTTCGCTGCAATGCTTAGCAATTTCGCCGCGCGAAGCTACGTGATGATGGGGGCTAATGATTTGCAAAAGGCCTTGCTGTTCACAGTGATTGGTCATGCTATTGCAAGCGTTATCCTGCTGGCAGTGTTCAGAGTTGGTCATCGGAGCATTGCCCGCTGACCAACTCATTTGGTACGTGTTCGGCTTGACTTTACCGCCTCATTCCGCTTTATGGCGTCGAAATCCCGGTTGAAATTCTCTTCCGGGACCGTTGCGCTGTCCGAGGGTGACCCCGGTTTGTTTGCAAACCACACTGGAAAGTCTGCTTTTTCAACGGGTTATGAAAGCAGCTCCAAAGGGTGCGCGGAAATAAGGAAGACGAAATGTACGCAGTTATTAAGACTGGCGGAAAGCAATATCGCGTTGCCGCCAATGACAAAATTCTGATCGAGAAGCTCGAAGGCTCGGCCGGCGATCAGGTGACGTTTGAACACGTGCTGATGGTTGCCAATGGCGAAGCAATTGATATTGGTGCTCCAATCGTTTCAGGTGCCACCGTGGTCGGCGAAATTGCCGCCCAGGAAAAGGCCGATACGGTTTATATTTTCAAGAAACGCCGCCGCAAACATTACCGTCGGCGTAACGGTCACCGTCAGTTGCTGACGTCTGTGACCATTACTGACATTTTGACCGGTGGTGCAAAGCCAGCAGCACGGGCTGCAAAACCGGTGGCTGTTGCAGCTCCAATTGGAGATGGCACGTCGGACGATATTTCATTGGTGGGCGGAATTGGCCCCAAGATGGAAGCCGGAATGCGCGAGTTGGGCTATAACACCTTTGCATCAATCGCCGCTATGAACGCCGAAGACATCGAAAAGGCTGAAGCACACCTGAAGCAAAAGGGACGCTTTGCCCGCGAAGAATGGATTGAGCAGGCCCAGGAATTGGCCGACGGCAAACCACCCCGCGCCAAAACTGATCGCGCACGTACTTAAGAGGAGCATGAACCATGGCACATAAAAAAGCAGGCGGCTCATCCCGCAACGGTCGTGACACCGCAGGTCGGCGTCTCGGCGTAAAGTTGTTCGGCGGCCAAACGGCTATTCCGGGCAACATCATCATCCGTCAACGCGGCACAAAGGTGCATCCGGGAACAGGCGTTGGCATTGGCAAGGACCACACCATTTATGCAATGGTTGCTGGAACGGTCGAATTCCGCGGCACCAAAGGCGACAAACAACTGGTGTCAGTTGTGGTGCCAAAGGCCGCTGAATAAGTTTCTTCACAAATTCTGATTTGTGTTGTGCAGGAGAGCAAGGCAACTTGCTCTCCTGATTTATTTTGGAGTGATCTATGGACGGGATGATTGAAACCGAACGCTTGCAGTTGCGCCCACTCCGAACAATTGACGCGCGGGCAATTGCCGAAAAGATCGACAGTTACGAAATAAGCAAAAATCTGGCACGCGTTCCCTACCCCTATCACCTCTCCGACGCAGAGGAATTTCTGGAATGGGCCCTTCAGTTGGATGACCGTTCAGCATTCCGTGCAATCAGCTTGAAACAGCATCCGGACGATCTCATCGGGCTCATCAGTTTCGACTGGATGGAGGCCAAGCAACAGGCGGAACTTGGTTATTGGTTGGTTCAGAAACACTGGGGCAAAGGCCTCATGACGGAAGCTGTCTGCGCCATGGTCGAATTCGCTTTTACCCATGCCAACCTTGAAAGCTTGTCATCCTGCTATTTCAATGAGAACCCGGCGTCCGGCAAAGTTCTCGCTCGTGCTGGTTTTACAGCTACGGGTCAGTGCAATAATTTCTCCAAAGCCCGCGGTGAAGATGTACCAGTTATCACGATGTTTCTCTCGCGGAAGACGTGGCGCATAAAAAAAGCCGCCCTGTAACGGGCAGCCCTTTTCAGAATGTGGTGGCAACGATCAGAACACCCGGTTCACGTATCCACGCACCATGGATTTGCGGCCAAGGCCACCATTGTGCTTGGATGCTGCAAGTTTCAAATTGCCGCGCGACGAGCGAACGGCAAGTGACAGATGCTTCAAGCCAAACTGGATATTGGTGGAAGCGTTGAGCAACGCGCCACAATTGCCGCGAAAACCAATGCCTCGTGCCGTGGCACATTTCAATTGGAATACACCATATTCACCCGCTGCCCCACGGGCACGGGGATTATAGCCGGATTCGATTTTTGCGATGCGAAGCGCAAACCAGGTCGGCACGCCATAGCGCGGTGCCATAGACGTAATCATGGCAACCACGTTGCCGCGTCCACGTGGAACACCAGCAGCCGCAGCAAAAGCTGCGCGCGAACGCACGCGTTTGCCGGACAGGCGCCCTGCGTAAGCCACTTGCACACGCTTGTGCTTTGACACCTTGTGGAGTGATGTGGAGCGTTGTTTCTTCACATGTTGCATGACACGCTGTTTTGGAGCGCAGGTTCCGTAGTCGTGACAATTTTCCGCCTGGGCGGTACCAGCCAAGATGGCGGTGGCAAGAAAGGCCGCAGAAAGTCCGGCCAAAAGTTTCATTTTCATCTCTGTTTATCCTTACGTTTTCGGGCAGGTCACAAACTTCGGGGAAGCGATGTTTCGCATCCTCGTTCCTTCATGACCACCGCTGTCAGGGAAGAGCCTCCGTTAAAGGGTCAAATGTGGCGACAATGTGTTTCAATCAAAAGTATTTCGAGGCGATATTACTTCAAAAACAAGGGGTTGATTCAAGGTTTATATGCACATTCTGAACTATATGAATCACGGTCTCAACTCTCTCGTGTTCTACTTCAAAGCTAAGTGTTCAACTTTGCGACAACTTCATGTATGGACGCCAGTCTTGAACAGGACGACACGATGAAATTTCTCGACGAAGCAAAAATCTATGTACGTGCAGGAAACGGCGGAGCCGGTGCCGTGTCATTCCGTCGCGAAAAATTCATAGAATTCGGCGGACCAGACGGTGGCGACGGCGGCACTGGCGGCGATGTGTGGGTAGAAGCTGCAAATGACCTCAACACCCTGATCGATTACCGCTATCAACAGCATTTTAAAGTGCGCACCGCAGGCCACGGCATGGGCCGCCTGCGGGCAGGAGAATCAACAGAAGACATCGTTTTGAAAGTTCCGGCGGGAACCGAAATTGTTGATGAAAATGGCGAAACTGTTTTGGCCGATTTGGCCACACCCGGCCAACGTTATCGCGTGGCCAAGGGCGGCAATGGCGGCTTTGGCAATCACTATTTCAAATCCTCCACCAACCGGTCCCCCACACATGCCAACCAGGGACAGGAAGGCGAGGAACGCTGGATCTGGCTGCGGCTGAAACTCATTGCCGATGCGGGCATCATCGGTCTTCCCAATGCCGGAAAATCCACACTGTTATCCGTGGTGTCGGCAGCACGTCCAAAAATTGCTGATTACCCTTTCACCACGCTGCATCCGCAGTTGGGTGTGGTGCGCGCCAATGAAAACAGCTTCGTCCTCGCCGATATTCCGGGCCTCATCGAAGGTGCCCATGAGGGAGCTGGCCTTGGCGTGCGCTTTCTCGGTCACGTCGAGCGCTGTGCTATTCTCATTCACATGATTGATGTGACGGGCGATGACCCGGTCGCCGCCTATCGCACCGTGCGCAACGAGCTCAAGGAATACAGCGAATTGCTTGCCGCAAAGTCCGAGATCGTATGCTTCAACAAGGTCGACGCCATCGATGAAAAGGCTTTGGAAAAGAAGCTCAAAACCTTCGAGACTAAAATCAAGATCAAACCGACATTGATCTCAGCCGCAACATCAAAAGACACGGGCAAGCTCATGAGCAAGATCATGACCATTGTCACCAAGGCCAATGCCCGTGGCTTTGAAGCCGCCAAAGCTGCGGAGGCTTGGAAACCGTGATCAACCGTCTGGCAAAAGCCAAGCGCATTGTCATCAAGGTTGGGTCGGCACTGCTCGTTGAACAAAAAACCGGAACTGTGAAACAGGCGTGGCTCACCTCGCTGGTGGATGATTTGACACGCCTGAAAGCCAAGGGTGCTGACGTCATTCTGGTGTCTTCGGGTGCCATTGCTTTGGGGCGTTTCAAGCTGGGCTTTGCCAAAGGCAAACTGGAACTGCCGCAAAGTCAGGCTGCCGCGGCTGTGGGGCAAATTGCCTTGGCACAAGCCTGGTCGGAAGAATTGAAGGCCCGGAACATCGTTGCAGCGCAGGTTTTGGTCACCTTGAACGACACTGAAGAGCGCCGCCGCCATTTGAATGCCAGAGCGACCTTGACCACCCTGTTGGCGCAAGGAGCGGTGCCAGTCATCAACGAGAACGACACAGTGGCAACCTCTGAAATCCGCTACGGCGACAACGACCGATTGGCCGCACGTGTGGCCTCGATGATGTCGGCTGATTGCCTTGTGTTACTGTCTGACATCGACGGTTTGTATTCAGCCCCACCCGATCAGAAGGGTGCCGAATTTATTGCCGAGGTCAAAGAAATTACACCTGAAGTCGAAGCCATGGCGGGAAAGCCCGTCAGTGGCGTCGGCTCTGGTGGCATGATCACCAAGATCGAAGCAGCCAAGATTGCACTGGGTGCAGGCTGTAACATGGTGATTGCCTCTGGTCATGAGGACCACCCCTTGAAACGCATCATGGATGGCGAACGCGTGACATGGTTCACTGCCTCTGCTTCGCCCCTGCAATCCCGAAAGCGCTGGATCGCCGGAAGCCTGCAGCCAGTGGGTCGATTGGTAATTGATGAGGGCGCAAAGGGTGCCCTTCTCAAGGGTAAAAGCCTGCTGCCAGCAGGTGTCAAAGACATCATCGGGCTGTTTGGCCGTGGTGATACTGTGAGTATCGTGGCACAAGATGGTTTGGAAGTGGCGCGTGGCATGGTCGCCTATGATTCTGGCGATGCGCAAAAAATCAAAGGCCTGAAGTCCGCTGAGATCATGCGGGTTCTGGGGGCTGCGGGCCGTGACGAGATCATTCACCGCGATGACCTCGTGATGATGACGGGAGAGAAGTGATGTTGGACGTAATGCAGGACTTGGGAAAGCAGGCAAGACTCGCCGCGCGGAGCCTTGCCCTGTCCCCGGCCACACAACGCAACGCCGCCCTTCACGCCATGGCAAAAGCCATTCGCGCTGATGCCAAATTAATCTTCGCAGCCAACAGCCGTGATTTGGAAGCAGCGCGGCAAAAAGACTTGAAGACCTCGTTCCTTGACCGTTTGACGTTAACGCATGAGCGTATCGAAGCCATGGCAATTGGTCTGGAAGACATTGCAGCCTTGCCCGATCCCGTGGGCAAAGTGCAGGCAGAATGGACACGGCCCAACGGCATGGAAATTTCCCGTGTGTCGGTGCCGATTGGCGTCATCGGCATCATCTTCGAAAGTCGCCCCAATGTGACGGCAGACGCCGGTGCGCTGTGTTTGAAATCCGGCAATGCCGCAATTCTGCGTGGTGGCTCTGACAGTTTTCAATCGTCAACCGCCATCGCCAATTGCCTTTCGCGCGGACTGTCCGAAGCGGGCCTTGATCCAAACTGCATTCAGATGGTACCGACAGCTGACCGTGCTGCCGTGGGTGAAATGCTGACCGGGCTCAATGGTTGTATTGACCTGATCGTTCCCCGTGGCGGAAAAAGCCTTGTGGCACGCGTGCAAGCTGATGCGCGCGTGCCCGTCTTCAGTCACCTCGAAGGCATTTGCCACGTCTTCGTGGATCGCGATGCCGATTTGGACATGGCCAACGCCATCGTGCTGAACGCCAAAATGCGTCGCACCGGCGTGTGTGGTTCTGCCGAAACAATTCTGGTAGACAGGCCCATCGCCGAGAAGGCTTTACCATTGTTAATCCGTACACTGAGCGATGCAGGATGTGAAATTCGGGGTGACACCGCGACAATGAAATTTGATACGCATGTCAAACTCGCGACCGAGGAAGACTGGCACACCGAATATCTCGACGCCATCGTCTCCATGAAAGTTGTGGATGGTGTGAATGGTGCCATGGAACATATTGCAAAATACGGCTCGCAACACACGGACGCGATTATTACGAATAATGCCACAACGGCTGAGACGTTCCTCAACACTGTGGACTCCGCCATTGTCCTCCATAATGCCTCCACCCAGTTTGCCGATGGTGGCGAATTCGGCTTTGGCGCTGAAATTGGCATCGCCACTGGCAAGATGCATGCCCGTGGACCTGTGGGCGTCGAACAACTCACCACCTTCAAATATCAGGTGCGTGGCACCGGGCAGATTCGTCCCTGATGTTACGTTTGCCACCCACGGGCTCCGGCCAGCGCATCGGGCTATTCGGCGGGTCTTTCAATCCAGCACATCGCGGTCATTACATGGTTGCATTGTACGCGATGAAACAGCTGAAACTCGATTGGGTGTGGTGGCTGGTGTCTCCGCAAAATCCGCTGAAAGATCCGTCAATCATCGATGAATATGGCAAGCGCCTCGCCTACACGCGCCGTATTGCGAAGCATCCGCGTTTCATCGTCACCGATATCGAAGACCAGATGCACACACGCTATACTGAAGAAACCTTGCGGCGTCTCATTGCCATCAGTGGCGATACAAAATTTGTCTGGATCATGGGGGCTGACAGTTTGGCATCGCTGCATCGCTGGCACCATTGGCTCGACATAGCCAAGATGGTTCCACTCGCTGTCCTGGCCAGACCGGGATATTCGATCAAGGCCTTGCGCGGTGTCGCTGCCACGCGTTTTGCTTCAAAACGCATTTCTCCACCTTCGACCGTGGTGGGAGCCAAACCGCCGGTCTGGACCTTTATAACCATGCCACTGCGCAACGAGAGTTCTACCGCCATCAGGAAGCGCCGCAAAACCACAGCTTGAAGCTGAGGCACTCTCCTCCTAAAAGGGCGCAAATTCATTTTTCTTATCGAAGGACGACGACCCTGAAAAAGCCAGTCAAGAAGACCCCAAAAAAAGCCACCAAGCCAGCTGTCAAGGCAAAAGCAAAAGCTGCTGCGAAGAAGGTTGTTGCGAAAAAATCCGCCGTGAAAAAACCAGCGCCCAAGAAGACGGCAGCCAAAAAGCCAGTGAAGTTCGCTGCCAGAAAACCCACGGTAAAAAAGCCTGCTGCGAAAAAGGCGACCGCGAAAAAGCCCGTTGCAAAAAAGGCTGCCGCCAAAAGAGTCATCACCGCAAAGGCACCAGTCCGCAAAATTGTAAAGGCCAACGCTAAGGCGCCCGTCGCCAAAGTCTCAGCGAAGAAAGTTGCGGCCAGAAAATCCGTCTCAGTTGCAGCGCCGATCAACAAGCCCAGTGCAGTCAAGACGCAAACCAAAACTGCTGAACGCAAAGCCAAGCGGGAAGCAAAAGCAGCAACTGTTCCCGCGAAAAAAATACGGGCCGCAAAGCCGGTAGCTCCTGCATGGCCACCCTTGATTGTCGCATTGCTGAGCCAGCTTGATGACGCCAAGGCTGAAGAAATCATCGCCATGGATTTGAGCGGCAAGTCAACAATAGCAGATACCATGGTGGTGGCATCAGGTCGTTCCGGTCGCCACGTTAACGCCATTGCTGATCAGGTTGTGGAAGAACTCTCAAAGCACGGCCTCAAGAACATCCGCATTGAAGGTGTTCCCCAGTGTGACTGGGTGCTGGT
>JANMEM010000134.1:0-12241 GCA_031376985.1 Hyphomicrobiales bacterium | reverse complement strand
AAACTTTCCGTGCAGGGCATCAAGACTATCTTGTTCGTCGCACAATTGTTGTCAGCGACGGTATCATCACACAAGATTTCTATCCGGTCCCGCGTCCAGAACACAACGCCACTGATGTGTTGAAGGCGCTGCAATCGTGATTCTCATCGCACTTGGCAGCAATCTAAGTGGGCCATGGGGTTCACCTCTTCAAACTGTCCTGCGATCACTTGACGAAATGTCCCGGCATAACATCCGTGTACTGAGTGTTTCGCGGTTGCTCGAAACCGCACCTTTCGGGGTGGTGAACCAGCCACATTTTGTGAATGCCGTTGCCTTGGTTGAAACTGCATTGCCTCCGGAAATTCTCATGCGTGCGCTTCACATGATCGAATGGCGGGCGGGGCGCAAGCGTTTGAAGCGGTGGGGCCCGCGCACGCTGGATCTTGATCTGGTTGACTATCATGGACTGGTGCGAAAGCCTGCGACTCAATCCATCAAGCCCTTGGCTCTGCCGCACCCCGGCATTGAGCAGCGCAGTTTTGTGCTACAACCGCTTCTGGATGTTGCGCCGGAATGGAAACACCCGGTCAGCCACAGAGCCGCAAAATTAACGTTGCGGCATCTCAATCGTTTAATACCTGGTTAAGGCTGCGCTGCCACATTGCGCCTCGTGGTGTGGAACAGTGCGAAAATGAAATGCCTTGTGGCAGTTGCAGTCTTGCTTGCAGGAATTGTGATGCCTGCAGAAAGCAAGACTCGAGAGTTCGAAATCTTGGGCGGCATGGGCGGCGGCGAAGATTACGCGACACAGCAGCCAGACATGGAAAACATGGACTATACTGTCCAGTCCAACGACGCGCGCTTCGCCACGCAAACAGTTCCCTTCACCCGCGACCTTGCGCCTGGTTCAGTTCTGGTCAAAACCGGTGAGCGCAAACTCTATTTCGTTTTGCCGGGTGGACAGGCGTTGCGTTATCCAGTTGGTGTCGGGCGTGAAGGATTCACATGGTCCGGTCAAAACCAGATTTCCCGCAAAGCCGAATGGCCCACCTGGCGCCCACCCGCAATCATGATCGCGCGGGAAGCCAATCGCGGACATTTCTTGCCAGACATCATGGAAGGCGGACCACATAATCCATTGGGTGCGCGTGCGCTTTATATCGGCTCAACGGAATTTCGCATTCATGGCACCACGCAACCGTGGAGCATTGGTCATGCAGTATCGTCAGGCTGCATTCGCATGTTGAATGAACAGGTCATCGATTTGTTTGACCGAGTTTCCGTGGGTGCCACTGTGGTTGTGGAACGCTGATACAAGATTTTTGAAAAGCAGCGTTAACGCTAACGCTCCTTTAACCCATAACGGTCATTCTCTGTTCACTGAGTTTGTTTGTACCGGAGTTTGCGTATGCGTTGTTCTTTGATCCGTGGCCTTGTTGCCAAGGCACTCGTAACCGTTGCCACTGCTGCTTTGCTGGCCGGTTGTTCCAATAGCATCGAACGTTTTCAGACAGCCTACGATAATCCGTCGGACGCTGATCCTGTGTATACAGCATCGGTGCCCAAAGCCAAAAAGCTGGTGAAGCCAAAATACAAGGCGCCAGCTTATGAAGCGCCAAGCTACGACGCTGCTGCAAATGACATTATTGAAGAAACGCCTGTGAAGCGTGCTGCCATTCCCATGGCCAAGCCAAAAGACTACGCTTCGGCATATTCTCCAGCCTACAAGCAGCCAAAAATCACGAGTCGCAAGCCGCGTCTGATTGCAGCTCCGGAAGACGTCGTTGCGGATGCTGAAGCACCAGCTGATGACTACGTCGCACCTGCTGCTGTCAAAGCTCCGTTCAAGCGGGCGAAGCTCGCCAAGCCAAAGTTTGTGTCGGCACCTGAAGAAGATATTGCAGATATCGAAGTTGCGCCGAAGAGAAAGATCAAGTTCAATCAATCAAAGCCTGTTGTTGAAGAAGATGTGGCAGATGCCGAACCCGTTGTAAAAACGCGGAAGCCTGGAGCACTGCACACCGTCGATTCTGGTGAGACGCTCTATTCGCTTGGTCGCAAATATGGTGTTTCTCCGTTTGCGATTGCTGATGCCAATGGTCTTGATAAAGACAAGCAATTGTCAGTTGGTCAACAGATCAAAATTCCGGGTGCCAGACTTGCAAAGCAAGTTGTTGAGCGAGAGCAAATTGCCGAGAATGAGCCAATCGCGAAGCCTTCGCCGTTCAAGAAAAAGAAGATCGCACTTTCGCTCGCAGAGGAAGAACAGACTGCTGATGCAGACACCAACGACGGTGAAGCTGCCATTGGTGAAGCGCCAAAAAAGGTAATTGCTGAAACCAGGCCAAGGTCGAAGGAACCAGTAGACGTTGCTGATGTCACTGCTCCACAAACTGGCTTTAATCTGCGCTGGCCGCTGAAGGGTAAAGTGATTTCCGGCTTTGGCAACAAGCCCGGTGGTTTGAAAAATGAAGGCATCAACATTGCAGTGCCTGAAGGCACTTCGGTGCGGGCTGCCGACGCGGGTGTTGTGGCTTATGCTGGTAACGAACTGAAGGGCTATGGCAATCTGGTATTGATCCGCCATCCCGGTGGTTATGTGACGGCCTATGCCCATGCCAAGGAATTATTCGTAAAACGCGGCGACAAGATTGAACGTGGTGCCGTGATTGCGAAGGCGGGTCAAACCGGGTCGGTGACCAGTCCGCAGCTTCACTTTGAAGTGCGCAAAGGTGCAACAGCACTAGATCCATTGAAGTTTATGGCTTCGACCACTGCATCGAACTGAGAAGACATTTAGAGGTCCCCTGCAGGACAGAGGGCCCGGTCGCGAGAGCGCCGGGTCTTCTTTCGTTTTAACCGCGCATAGCAAATGGCAGGCCACCCGATGGGCTCAGACCTTCGCGTATTGCCAGATTTCGTATGGGCGGAATCATTGATACTGCGGCAAGCCCTGCTGCCCGTGCCAGATGTGGGAGCATGACGTCCGACAACAGCGAACGGTTCATCAAGGAAATTCCCAATTGTCGGGGCAAGACGTCGGGCCGGCGCAAAGCGTCATAGGCCTGCATGGCCTGATCCGAACCCGGGTCCGCGTGCGCCAACACGACGTCCACCAAATGTCCGGCGTCCCGCAGTGACATGTTCAGGCCTTGTGCACCGACTGGTGGAAAGACATGGGCCGCTTCACCAATGAGGAAGGTTCGCTTGGCGGCAAAGCGCTCTGCCTTCACACCACGCATCGGAAAACTGTGGGGTGTCGCCACGTCTGAGATCAAGCCCAGTGTGCCATGATTTTCCAGTTGAATATCCCGCGCCAGATCTTTCAGGGAGAGTTGCATGAGTTTTTCAATTTTCGCTGGCTTGTCCATCCAGACAAGGGCGGAGCGTTGGTCGGGCAGGGGAACCGTTGTAAAGGGTCCGCCAATCTTGTGCCATTCCGTCGAAACATATTCATGGTTACGGTTGTGGGAAAACCGTGTGACCAAAGCAGCCTGATCAAAACTCCATTCGGTTGCGGTGATGCCGGCAGCTTTCCGCAAAAGCGAATTGCGGCCATCGGCTGCCACTGCAAAACTTGCCGTTACGATTTGGTCAGATTTGGTGCGAGCCTTGATATTGGCATCCAGTGTCTCGCAAGTTTCAACCTCACCATCGACGAAGCGAACGCCAAATGCTGTGGCTTTTTCCCGCAAAGCCTGAACCAAAAGGGCAAGTGGGATATTCCAGCCGAAAGCCTCAAGGTTAGCTTCCGCAGCCGAAAAGCGAACGGCAGGTGCGGATACAAGATTACCCGTATCGTCCAGCAAGTGCAGCTGTTTCAGCGGTGCGCAGTGTTGCTGTAGATCTTCTGTCCAAACTCCTATGCTTTCCAGCAGGCGGAGTGAAGGCGACATCAATGCAACTGTGCGAGGATCATCAAAAACGGGCGGTGCTACACATATCGTGTCGATTCCCGCTTGAGCCAGCAAACATGCTGCGGACAAGCCTGCCGGACCGCCGCCTGACACCAAGGCCTTGCTGATCAACTCACTCATGCCAGTGGCCATGCCTCCATGCTCAACCTGCCATTAAAACGCTTGGCGAAGGCTTCCAGATGAGGCCTTCCGATGCGCCAGTTCAGCGCATCGTGGCGGTAGTCAATATATCCCAACATGCAGGCGACGGCGACTGATGCAATGTGAACGTCATGCAGGCTCTCCAGCCAATTGGCTTCAATGTCATTCAGGCCGTCTTCGATGCGGGTTTTCAATCGTATCCTGTATTCGGTCCACCGCATGGTTTCAGGGCGTTGCACTTGCTCGTAGCGCTTCGACACTGCCGCGTCTGCTATGCCCTGGGCCAAGGCCAACAGTGTCAACACCTTGAAGCGCTTTACGCCGTCATCAGGAATGAAATTTTTCTCACCTGCGTGATGCGCCAGATATTCCATGATGACCCGGCTATCATAAATTGCGTGGCCATGATCAGTTTCAAGAACTGGGATTTTTCCAATTGGGGAAAGTTTGGTCAAAAATGGATTTGACTCGGCTGGCTTCACAACGGCGGGTACAAGTTTTACCTGATCCTTGAGCCCCAGTTCATGGGCCGTAACCAGACACATGCGGGTGAAAGGGGAGATTACATCGCCATGAATTTTCATCATTTTACACGCCTCACTGTTGCACACCTGAATTGAAGGTCATAGACGGGTCCATGTCAAAGAAAAAGGCAGGCCTGATTGTCATCTCATGCCAGAAGGTCGGCAGAATGGGAAAGTCCTCCGGGCGTGTTACATGGCGGAATCCCATGGTGTACCACACCACCAAATCCTGACCTGCCACGTCTTCGGCGTCTGCAACGAACTCAGGTAGTCCTTCGTCTTTTGGGTTGAGATTGGGATAGAGCCCCGCGGCCCACAATTCGTTCGGCTTGAAGCGCGTGACCCAAAACTGGTTTGCCGAAAATTGTGCACGGGCCTGAGGTGGATCTTCGGGATCAAGAATGGATTGTGCATCGTGGTGGGCATTGAGCCACAAGCTGGGATGCTGTTTCAATCCATTTTTCGTAACAGGATTCATTACCCGCAAAAGCTGCCCGTTCATTGAGGAATGGTCAGAGACAACAGGGCCTTCCTTGACAAAGCGTTGCATCTTGGTGGTCCAGAGACTTTTCCGCGTGCCAGCGTTTTTCGCGTCACCCTGTTCAAAAATGTCGCGCACCAAGGTATTGTTCTGGCCGTCCGCATCGAGGTCCAGGCGGAAGTTGAAATAGTGATCGTGGAACGGTGCAACTGTATAGGGTGCAATCAGGCTGCCGTGCGCCGTGTCTGCAGCGGCAGTCGTCGAATCCATGTCTTTTGAAGCGACGGATTTTATGGCGTCAAAACCTGTGGCGCCAACACGTAATTTGATATTGCCTTGCGGCGAGAAGACATAGTCCACCACATAGTCATAATTGCCGAGGGTTGGGATGTGACGGACCACAAGTTCCACCTGCGGCTGGCCCTGCACTATTTTCCGGCCTGAGGAATAATGCCGCCACGCGGGGTCACCTGTGGGGCGTTCAAAAATACAGAGGCCTCGTTCACGCACATAGGTTCCGCCAGTGTCGTTCGGCAACGTCATATCGATGAAGGCCGCGGTTTCGGGGCAGTCCACACCGGGACGCAGGGATGACAAGAGGTAGCCAAGGCCGAATTCACCAGCGTCCATAAAAGCCCGATAGGCCCACGATGGGTCTGGGTCCATGTAAGGCACGAACATCTCCGACACGTTCATTTGATAGGCGATGTCTCGCAAGGTCTTGCCATCGTTGAATTTGACCAGAGATACCACCATTCCCGCCCGTTTGTCCGGGCGCACATGAAAGCGCCAATCCAGCCAATCGACATTGAGATTGCCTGAGAGTTTCAGGTTGCCGATGCCTTCCATATTGAAACCCAATCGCGCTATTGCAGGCCTCTGTTTTGGCAGGTCGTCGCCATAACCAGCGGGGGGTGGGGGGAGGTCAACAACGCCATCGTCAAACACCTGCAACACTTCACCGGTTTCAGCGTCAACGACACCCATGAGACCTTCGATAGGGCGGGCAAGGGCAGGGTGCATCATATCGACAATTGAATAGCAGGGGACTTTCAGGATGTGACGGTTGGCCTCATTCTCGCCCGGAAACCATCCGGCGGAATTTGGCGTGCACAAAATGTTTTTGCCGTCTTCAAGTCCTCTTCTCTTCAGTGCCTGTTTGTAGCGGTCATCGTTCAGAAAAGCATTGCGGGCCCGTGTCCAATTGTCGTCCAGAACAATAGGGTGTTTTCCCGGTTGTTCTACAACACTCAAAACTTTCAAATTGCTGATATCAACACGTGCTTCATAAGTTTTGCTGTTGCGGCGAATGACCACGAAAGCCTGGCGGGGGGGGAGTGGCATTTCGGGTGTCCATTTCAGCACGATGTCTTTTGGGGGTTCCAAAAGTGTCATCGCGCCGAACAGGCTTTTTTGATCCGCATTGCCGAAATCGCGCAGCAGCTTGGAAGTGGTTGCCACTTCTTCTGCGGTCAGGGCATCCATCGGGTGGAATACCGGAATAGGTTCAATCTTGTCCTGTTCCTGGGCGCGGGCGACCGCAAAAAAACCGGACAAGGCAACACATACAAAAAGGCGCAAGAAGTTAATCATGCGCCTTTAGATAGGTGATTCTTTAGCAATTACGCAGCGGCATCCAAGCCGCAGTTTTAATATTTACGCAGCAAGCCTATCAATTTGCCTTGAACCTTGACGCGATCTGGTCCGAAAATGCGGGTTTCATAGGCTGGATTTGCGGCTTCCAGCGCAATGGATTCACCTTTTTTGCGGAGACGCTTCAAAGTTGCTTCTTCGTCATCAACCAAGGCCACCACGATGTCGCCGTTGATCGCTGTGTCTCCCTTGCGGATGACAACGGTATCTCCGTCAAAAATGCCGGCTTCGATCATCGAGTCGCCTTTGACCTCAAGTGCAAAGTGCTCACCGCCACCCAACATTTCAGGCGGGACATTAATGTTGGCCGTGTGATCCTGAATGGCGGATATTGGCACACCAGCAGCGATACGCCCCATCATCGGGACAAAGGTGCTGCGTGGTCCGCCGTCATTCGCAGCCGATGCAGGTTGCGGCTTGTTGCGGCCCAGATTGCCCTCGATGACGTTTGGCTTGAAGCCACTCTTCTTGGTGGACAGGCTTGGGTTATGGGCATCCGGCAGCTTCAAAACCTCAAGCGCCCGGGCACGGTTGGCCATGCGCTTGATAAAGCCGCGCTCCTCCAAGGCGACGATCAAACGATGGACGCCTGACTTTGACTGGAGGTTCAGTGCTTCCTTCATTTCTTCGAAAGAAGGGGGAACACCTTCTTCCTTCAAACGCGAATTGATGAACAGGAGCAGTTCGAGTTGCTTGCGTGTGAGCATGGAGCTTCACCTCATTTTGAAACGGAATCGGAACGTATGCGCAACATTATTATCATGTTCCAACAATGTTCTGCAAGTGTTTTAAGAGTTTACCTTAAAAATCCAGTAAAAGAACAGAAACGGAATCGCCGGTTCTGGCTTCCGGCGCGTTTGGCGGACGCACAATCAGTGCCTGCGAAGATTGCAGGGTCCGTTGCATGGATGAGTCTTGCGCTGTGAAAGCTGACACCGTGCGCTTGCCATTTGGTGCCACAGTCATGGTGGCACGCATATAGTCCTGCCGGTGATCATTGGCTGGCAAATTGCCATCCAAAACGGCAGTAGTTTCAAGGTCAACTTCGGGCAGTCCGGCGAAGCGATCAAGCAGGGGCTTCAGAAAGATACGTGCTGTGACAAGAGCCGAAACAGGATTACCGGGCAGCCCCATCACATGGGTTTTGCCCTTGCGGCCATACATGAAAGGCTTTCCGGGGCGGAGGGCTATTTTCCAGAAATCGATGTTGACGCCGCAAGCCCTGAACGCCGCCTGCACATAGTCGTGATCGCCAACCGATGCGCCACCCGTGGTGAGGAGCACATCTGCACCAAGACCTTTGCGCACGGCAGCAACGGTGGCCTTGAGGTTATCTCTGACGATGCCGAGATTTACGACGTCTGCACCAAACTGATGCACCATGGCGGCAATGGCGTGGCTGTTGGACGATACAATCTGGTCAGCGCGCGGACGCGTTCCGGGCAGCACCAGTTCATCGCCGGTTGTGAACAACACCACTTTCGGCCGACGGTAGACTTTCACCACGGCGGCATTGCCCGCTGCCAACAATCCGATGTCACGCGCCGAAAGTTTTTGGCCCTTGCCAACCAGCAGGTCACCTTTGGCAAAATCCATAGCCTCGCGGCGGATATTTTTGCCCAGTGGCGTGTGTTCGACGATGTGCAAAAGGTCGTCGTTCCGTTCCGTATTTTCCTGAATGACAACTGTGTCTGCACCCTTGGGCAGTGGTGCCCCTGTGAGGATACGAACCGCAGTGCCTGCCTTGACAGTGCTTTTGAAGCCATGTCCCGCTGCGCTCGTTCCGATGATTTTTAGCGTTGTGGGTAAGGTTGTGACATCTGCGTGGATGACGGCATAGCCATCCATCGCAGAAGCAGGGAAGGGCGGCTGGTCTCGTTTGGCGTTCACATCAGATGCGAGAACCCGGCCACAGGCTTTGTCGAGGGCGAGTGATTCAGGTGAGAGTGGCTTTGCTCCATTGAGAATACGTTTGCGGGCTTCATCAACGGGCAAAAGCGCCATCGCTCAATCCGCCTGAAACGGGCCGGACTTGCCGCCGGTCTTTTCAACCAGCCGCAAGTTGGAAATGGTCATGCCGCGATCCACGGCTTTCAGCATGTCATATATTGTCAGGCAAGCCACTGAACAAGCAGTCAGCGCCTCCATCTCAACCCCGGTCTTGCCTTCAACTTTGACAGTTGCTTCCACGTCGATATGGGTGGCAGATATTGCAAAATCCACTGTCACTTTTGAGATTATCAGCGGGTGGCAGAGGGGGATGAGGTCTGAAGTTTTCTTCGCTGCCATGATGCCGGCTATACGGGCTGTTGCCAAAACGTCGCCTTTTTTTGCCGTGCCTGACGCGATGATTGCAATAGTTTCAGGGGCTGCGAAGACGCGAGCCTTGGCCGTGGCGGAACGAATGGTCACGTTCTTGTCCGAGACGTCGACCATATGGGCTTCACCGTTTTCGTTGAGATGGCTGAGCTTGCTCATGGCCGTGTCAAAATCAATGTGGTTGCCGATGCAACATCTGCCTGCCGCATCAGGCTTTCACCGATGAGAAACGTCTGTGCACGGACTTTTTCCAGACGCGCCAGATCAGCGGGTGCAAATAACCCACTTTCTGCAATGATGATGCGATCCGCAGGGATGCGCGGTGCCAGATTTTCTGTTGTTGCAAGTGTCACGTCAAATGTGTGGAGATTGCGGTTGTTGATGCCGATGAGCGGTGATTTGAGTTCTAGCGCCCGCTCCAATTCAGCTTCGTCGTGGACTTCAATCAAAACATCCATGCCATAGTCAAATGCGGCGGCTTCAAGTTCAGCCGCACAGGCATCATCGACCATTGCCATGATGATGAGAATGCAGTCGCCGCCCCAGGCTCGCGCTTCAGCCACCTGGTAAGTGTCGAGCATGAAGTCTTTGCGAAGTGCGGGCAGGGTGCAGGCTTTTCGGGCTTCGGTGAGAAATTGCGGTGCTCCCTGAAAACTTGGCGTGTCCGTCAAAACAGACAGGCAGGCCGCTCCACCAGCCTCGTAAGCCTGGGCCAGCGATGGCGGATCAAAATCAGCGCGAATAAGCCCCTTTGACGGCGAGGCTTTTTTTATCTCCGCAATCAGGGCCCATTGGCCGGCTGCATGTTTGGCTTCCAAGGCTTTCTTGAATCCGCGCGGCTTGCGCTGAGATCTTGCATGCAAATCTAGCGAGGAAAACGGCATAGCCTGTTTTGCGGAGGCAACCTCTTCACGCTTGTAAGCTGCAATCTTGTCAAGAATGGTGGCCATCAGCTGTTCGACGCCTCCACCAGACGCGTCAACACCCTGTTGGCTGCACCTGACGCAATTGCATCGCGGGCTTGGGACACTCCAGTTTTCAAGTCTGACACCTTGCCGGCAACCTGCAAAGCGGCTCCCGCGGTCATGACGGCAGCATCCGCAAAGGCAGATGGTGTTCCGCTTAAAACATCTTTCAATGCCAAGGCATTTTCTGACGCATCGCCTCCCTTCAAATCGTCCATGCGTGAGCGCGTGACGCCAACCACTTCCGGTGTGATTTCGTAGGATCGCACTTGACCATCTTTCAATTCTGCGATCCAAGTCGTGCCCGTTGGAACAATTTCATCCATGCCGCCTTCGCCATGGCAGATCATGCAGGATTCCGATCCGAGATTCTTGAGAACATGGGCGAGTGGTTCCACCCAAATCTTTGAAAACACTCCAGTTAATTGACGTTTTACTCCAGCAGGATTGGCCAATGGACCGACCAGATTAAACAATGTGCGGGTGCCAAGTTCAACGCGAGTTGGCCCAACATGTTTCATTGCTGTGTGAAACTGGGGTGCAAACATGAAGCCCAACCCGGTTTCGTGGATACATGCTGACACCTTTTCAGGAGTTACGTCCAATTTGACACCGAGTGCCATTAAAACATCGGCGGAGCCGGAGCGTGACGAGAGTGCCCGGTTGCCATGTTTGGCGACTTTTAATCCTGCACCTGCCGCAACAAATGCAGCGCAGGTTGAGATATTATAAGAGCCGGACGAATCACCACCGGTCCCCACGATATCAATTGCATCTTCGGGCGCGTGTACACGCAGCATTTTTTCCCGCATTACGGTGACGGCACCTGTAATTTCGTCAACAGTCTCGCCGCGCACACGCAGTGCCATCAGGAATCCTGCTATTTGCGACGGTGCGGCTTCGCCCGACATCAAAATATTAAATGCGGTTTGTGCCTCATCGCGCGACAATGATTTGCCATCAGCAACTTTGGCAATAAGTGACTTGAGCACATTCATGTTTTTACGCCTGCAAGATCAAGGAAGTTTTTCAGAATGGCATGACCATTTTCGGATGCAATGCTTTCCGGGTGGAACTGTACGCCATGCACATTCAAGGACTTATGTTGCAGCCCCATGATCAAACCATCGGTCTCAGCGGTAATTTCAAGGCCCGCCGGAAGCGTTACCCTGTCCACCACAAGGGAATGATAGCGCGTCGCGGAAAAGTCTTGCCCCAAATTTGCAAACACGCCTTTGCCTGCATGATGAACAGACGAGACCTTTCCGTGCATCTGGCTTGGCGCACGTACAATATTGCCACCGAACGCTTCGCCGATGGCCTGCAGACCAAGGCACACCCCGAAAATGGGAACCTTGCCCGCGGCTTGTTTCACCAAGTCGATGATGATTCCCGCCTGTGAGGGAACACCTGGTCCTGGTGAAATGACAATAGCTTCGGGTTGCGCTGACAGAACTTGCCCGACGGAAATCTTGTCGTTGCGATGAACCACCGTTTCCGCGCCGAGATCGCCTAGATAATGATAGAGGTTCCACGTAAAGCTGTCGTAATTGTCGATCAGGATGATCATTGTCCCCTCCCGGCGCGGCCCGCAAAACGCACGGCTTCTTCAGCGGCCCGGAACAGCGCCTTGGCCTTGTTGATACATTCAACATGTTCATTTTCCGGCACTGAATCGGCCACCACACCAGCACCCGCCTGCACGTACATTTTACCGTCTTTAACAATGGCAGTGCGCAACACAATGCAAGTGTCCATTTCACCGTCAGCCGAGAAATAACCGACGCAACCCGCATAGACGCCGCGCTTGTGCTTTTCTAACTCATCGATGATCTGCATGGCGCGCACCTTTGGCGCACCGGACACTGTGCCTGCTGGAAAACCAGCAACCAAAGCGTCGATCACATCATGTTTATGGTCCAGCCGTCCTTCAACGTTGGACACGATGTGCATGACCTGGCTGTAGAACTCGAGGATGAATTTATCGGTGACCTTCACCGAACCAATTTCCGCAACCCGGCCCACATCGTTGCGGCCCAGATCGAGAAGCATCAGGTGTTCCGCCAGTTCCTTTGGATCCGCCAACAATTCAGCCGCCAATTCCTTGTCGCGTGTTGGTGTCTCCCCACGGGGGCGGGTTCCGGCAATCGGGCGTATTGACACTTTGCCTTCGCGAACACGAACCAGAATTTCCGGACTGGAGCCGACGACTGCAAAGCTGTCGAAGTTGAGATAATATAAAAACGGAGAAGGATTGAC
>JANMEM010000096.1:0-2388 GCA_031376985.1 Hyphomicrobiales bacterium | reverse complement strand
GGCATCGAGGCGCTTGCCGATATAGGTGGCGGCGGCTTCCGCGTTGTCCCGGTTGGCCAGCACCTCGGGGCTCAGGGCACCTGCAATCGCCGCCTGTTCGATGACCATTGTCGGATAGCGCGAATGCAGGCTTTCGATGATGGTGCGAACGCCCAGCGCGTCCTCGACAATCGAACGCAGATCAGCGCCCGCCCGTTCCGAACCGTCGGCCAGCACCAGCTTCACGCCTTCAAGACCTGACTCCACCAGATTGTCTTCGAGCGCCTTGTTGTCCTTCAAATACAATTCCGAATTGCCGCGCTTGATTTTGTAGAGCGGGGGCTGTGCGATGAAGAGATGACCGCGTTCGATGACCAGCGGCATTTGCCGATAGAAGAAGGTGAGCAGCAGGGTTCGGATATGCGCACCGTCCACGTCAGCATCTGTCATGATGATGATCTTGTGGTAGCGCAATTTGTCGATGTTGAATTCTTCGCGGCCAATGCCGGCACCCAGCGCCGTGATCAGGGTGCCAACTTCGGCAGAGCCCAGCATCTTGTCGAACCTTGCGCGTTCGACGTTCAGGATTTTTCCCTTGAGCGGCAACACCGCCTGATTGTCGCGGTTGCGGGCTTGCTTGGCGGAACCTCCGGCGGAGTCACCTTCGACGATATAGAGTTCGCACAGGGCAGGATCACGTTCCTGACAGTCCGCCAGTTTTCCGGGGAGTGACGAAATATCAAGTGCACCTTTGCGACGTGTGAGTTCGCGGGCTTTCCTTGCGGCTTCGCGGGCAGCGGCGGCTTCGATCACCTTGTTGATGATGATCTTGGCGTCAGACGGATGTTCCTCGAACCAGGCCCCCAGCGCATCGTTGACGTAATTCTCAACGACAGGTCGGACTTCGGAGGAGACGAGTTTGTCTTTTGTCTGTGAGGAAAATTTCGGGTCCGGAACTTTGACCGAGAGCACACAGGTCAGTCCCTCGCGCGAGTCGTCACCCGTGATGGCGATCTTTTCCTTTTTGCCAGCCCCCGTACTCGACGAGTAGGTGTTGACCACGCGGGTCAGCGCGCCACGGAAGCCCGCAAGATGTGTGCCGCCGTCGCGTTGAGGAATGTTGTTGGTGAAGCAGAATACACTTTCGTTGTAACTGTCATTCCACCACAGGGCGCATTCGACAGTGATGCCATCACGTTCGCCCTTGATCAGGATGGGTTCCTTGATCAGCGAGGCTTTCGAACGGTCGAGATATTTCACGAAAGCCGAAATGCCGCCTTCGTAGAACAATTCGACGATAACAGGTTCAACGCCGCGCTTGTCGGTCAGGGTGACGCGCACACCGGAATTCAGGAAGGCCAGTTCGCGCAAACGATGTTCCAGCGTGGCGAAATCGAAATCCACCTTGGTGAAGGTTTGCGTCGATGGCAGGAAGGTGACTTCAGTGCCGCGCTTGCCACCGGAGTCGCCGATGATTTTCAGTGGACCATCTGGCACACCGTGGGTGAAGCTGATGTGGTGGCTCTGGTTGTTGCGGTGAATGGTGAGTTCGAGTTTCACCGACAGCGCATTGACAACTGACACGCCCACACCATGCAGGCCGCCGGAGACCTTATAGGAGTTCTGGTCAAATTTTCCGCCCGCGTGCAATTCCGTCATGACGATTTCGGCGGCGGAGCGTTTGGGTTCGTGGTCGTCGTCGTCCTTGATGCCCGTCGGGATGCCACGGCCATTGTCGGTGACGGAGACGGAGCCATCGGCGTTCAGCATCACGGTGACCAGCGTGGCATGGCCCGCCAGCGCCTCGTCGATGGCATTGTCCACCACCTCATAGACCATGTGGTGCAGGCCCGAGCCGTCGTCGGTGTCACCGATATACATGCCCGGGCGTTTCCGCACGGCGTCGAGGCCCTTCAGGACCTTGATCGAGTCGGCACCATATTCGGGAACGGGAGGGGTAATTTCGTCGCTGGCCATCGTCAAGATTTCGATTCGTTTAAAGTTCCGTGTTCCACTTGATACACCACTGTAGAGGGGCTTGCGCCATCAAAAAGCTCGCGTTCCGTCCCCGTCATCCAGGCCTGCACCTTGAGGCCATCGAGGTGTGAAAACAGCGCGGTTCTGCGGGCTTTGTCGAGGTGGGCGGCGATCTCGTCGAGCAGCAAAACCGGGGCGGAACCGGTGACCGCGCGGATGGCTTCGGTCTGGGCCAGAATGAGGCCGATAAGCAGGGCTTTTTGTTCGCCTGTGGAGCCTTCTTCTGCCGCAATGTTTTTGGGACCGTGGCGCACCACGAGGTCAGAGCGGTGGGGACCAACGAGGGTTCGGCCAGCGCCCTTGTCGGCCATGCGGCCATCGTGGAGTTGTTTCTTGTAGCGCTCCTCAGCTTGCAGGGCCGGGAGTTTTGCC
>JANMEM010000169.1:0-3601 GCA_031376985.1 Hyphomicrobiales bacterium | reverse complement strand
CCTTTGTTGCGGCAAGTATTGCAGACAAGTCGCGCCGTGCCATTTCAAGGTCACGTTCAAGGCTGGTGATATAGGCTTCGATCTGCTTTCGCTTGGTTGTCAGCGTGTTGATGACTTGAGGCTGTTCCATGTGGACAGAGTAGCGAATAGGGATTCACAAATCTTGGTGCGCTTGATACATAAGGCCGTGATTATCCGCAAGACAAACTCGACATCAAAATCATTCTCGAAGAAAACGACCGACCGATGCATGTGGCAGTACGGGAGATGAATTTGCCTTGGTACTTTGACATTCTCATCGTGCCGAGAGGCAAGCCGCAAACCAAACCACGTGCACTCAACTACGCCATGCAATTTGCCCGCGGCACCTTGGTAACGATATATGATGGTGAAGACATTCCCCAGCCCGGCCAATTAAAGCTGGCAGCTGCACAATTTAATCATGCCGAAGATGATGTTGCATGTTTTCAGGCGGCGCTGGATTTTTTCAATCCCACTGAAAACTGGTTGGCCCGCCACTTTACCACCGAATATGCAGCCCTGTTCCAGGTCGTGCTGCCGACGCTCGCGGCCTATGGACTGCCTTTGCCACTGGGTGGAACCTCAAATCACTTTCGTGTTTCTGCACTTCGGGCCGTCGGCTACTGGGATGCTTTCAACGTCACCGAGGATGCAGATCTCGGCATACGTTTGGCACGGCATGGCTACAAGGCAGGCATTCTTCACAGTACAACCTATGAAGAGGCCAACACGCAGCTTGGCAATTGGATGAAGCAGCGCCGCCGTTGGCTGAAGGGCTTTTTGCAAACGTGGTTGGTTCACAACCGCGACCCGTGGCTGTTGACCCGTGAAACCGGAATAGGAGGGTTCCTCGCTGTGCAAGCCATCACCTTGGGCGTTTTCATGTCTGCCTTGCTGCATCCCCTCTTGCTGGTCATGGCTCTTTGGAATTTTTTGCCGCAAAATCTCGCGGTGACAACGTCAACATATGTTGGGTCAGCAATGTCTGGCATGAGCCTCGTTGTTTTGATTGCAGGCTACGCGTCCGCCATCGCCATCAGTCACAAAGGCTTGCAAAAAATCGGTGCACTTGGCTGGATCAGCACGCTAGCCACGATACCGCTCTATTGGTTGTTGATCTCGGGCGCGGCCTGGATGGCACTTTGGGATTTTATTTTTGCACCATACCACTGGCACAAAACAAAACATGGCCTGTCTCATTTTGGAAATAAAACAGGTCTTGTTTGAAGATCACTATTTTTGTTGCGTGACCAGAATGATCGAAGGTCCGAGCACTACAACGAAAATGACCGGGAGGAAGAACAAAATCATCGGAACAGTCAGCTTTGGTGGCAAAGCGGCTGCTTTGCGCTCAGCCTCAGACATGCGGCTATCGCGGTTTTCTTGCGCGAGTACGCGGAGTGCCGTGCCGAGCGGAGTGCCATAGCGTTCCGATTGGATAAGACTTGTAACCACAGCGCGGACTGTTTCCAGTCCTGTACGCTTGGCCAGATTCTCCAGCGCCTTGCGACGATCCTGCAAGTACGAAAGCTCGGCAATCGTCAAAGTCATTTCCTCCGCCAGTGGAACGGACTGGCTGCCAATTTCCTTTGCGACCCGCATGAAGGCAGGCTCCAGTGCCATGCCCGACTCTACGCAAATCAGCAAAAGGTCCAACGCGTCTGACCAGGCTTTCTTGATCGAAGCCTGGCGGCGGTTGATCAGGTTTTTCAAACCAATGCTGGGCACATAAAAACCAAATATCAGCGCAATCACCGTGGCGACAATACGCATATTTGGTGAAACCTTGTCGGCAAAAACTGTGGAAGTATAAGCGAAAGTCAAAATGCTGACGACAAGTGGCACAATTGCGCGCGCCGCCAAAAATGTTACAAGATGCTTTTCAGATCGAAAGCCTGCCTGACGCAAAGAATCCTTCGTTCCTTCAGACTCGAAGATTTTCTTCAGGTTCAATACTTCCACGAGCTGTTTGTAGAGTCCGGGCTTTGCCCTGTCGCGCAGCTTGCTTTCACCGCCCGACAAAAGTGCCCGTTGGGCAGACTTGAGGCGATCGCGTTCTTCCACGACGCCTTTCATGCGGGACTTCAGCTTGTCACTTTCAAAAAACGGTGAGGCCACGGTCACGACGGTAGCGAACGCCGCCAGGGCAATCAGGATCGTGAAGATCGATTCAACCTGGAATAATACTGAAACTAAGTCTGACATGCTGGCTTTCCGCCGATTCTAGATTTCAAAATTGATCATCTTGCGCATGACCAACACACCGATGGTCATCCACGTGCCGCTGGCCACGACGAGAACATTGCCCATGGTGGTCTCAAAAAGTGGGCTCATATAATTCGGATTCAACATCGTGAGCGCACCCATGATAACAAAAGGGAGAGAGCCGATAATAGCAGCAGATGATTTGGCTTCCTGGCTCACAGAACGGATCTTTGCCTTCATTTTTTTGCGGTCACGCAGCACTCGGGACAGGTTGGTGAGGGCTTCTGACAAGTTGCCGCCTGTCTTGGACTGGATGGTCATGACGATGGCAAGGAAGTTCACTTCTGAAAGTGGCATACGCTCCACCATGCGTTCAATACCCTGATCGATGGTGATGCCGATACGCTGTCCTTCAACAACTTCAAGAAATTCGGGACCAACCGGTGGCCCTGATTCTGATGCGATGATTTTCATTGATTCAGACACGGGCAAGCCCGCTTTCAGCGCGCGCACCATGACGTCGATGGCGTCTGCAAAATCATTCAGGAAAATGTTTTGACGGCGCTTGCGCAAGAAACCCAGGAACCAGCGCGGTAGACCGAGAAACCCGACGAATCCCAACCCTGCTGCTACAAACCATGGCATTCCGAACACGAGTGGTACGACTGCAAAGCCCAACCCCACAACGACTGAAAAAATCCAGAACGCATTTGGAGAAGTTTCAAGACCTGCCTGCTGGATGAGAGTGCGCAGGTTGGCCTTTTTCTTGCGCTGCTTTTCCTCATTGCCAATTTGGTTGAGCGAATCCTGGATTTGCCTGCGACGGGAATCACTTTTTTCCTCCGCAAACCGATTGCGAATGGAATTTCCTTTTCCGTCTTTCTTTCCTTCAGATATTTTCTCGATACGTTTGTCGGTTTTGTTGGCCGTCATCAGCGGATAGAGCAAGGCAATGGCCATGCCGCCTGCGGCGATTGCCACAGTAAACATGAATGCGAGATCTTTGATATCTCCGCCGAATTCCATTGCGGATACTCCTGCTTTAAGTCGATTAGGTCTTGCCGGCGTTGCGGTCTTCGGCCTTTTCAAGGGCTTCGGCCAAGCGGCGTTCTTCGTTGTAGTAGCGGGCGCGGTCCCAGAAATGCGGACGTGCGATGCCGGTGGAACGATGGCGTCCGATGATCTTGCCGTTGGCGTCTTCACCGACAATTTCATAAACAAACAAGTCCTGGGTGATGATCACATCACCTTCCATGCCAACGACTTCGGTAATATGCGTAATTTTTCGCGTGCCGTCGCGCAGACGAGATGCCTGCACAATGACGTCAATGGAACCACAGATCATTTCCTTGATGGTCTTGGATGGCAGCGAAAA
>JANMEM010000168.1:0-3837 GCA_031376985.1 Hyphomicrobiales bacterium | reverse complement strand
GGAGGAAATGTACCGTCGCGCAGAGTTCGCCAAGGAGCTCGGTTCCGTTATTGTCATGGTGGATTTGATCATTGGCTGGACCGCGACACAGTCGATTTCAGAATGGTGCCGACAGAACGACATGATCCTGCATATGCATCGTGCAGGCCATGGCACCTATACGCGCCAGAAGAACCACGGCATTTCATTCCGCGTCATTGCAAAGTGGTTGCGTCTTGCAGGCGTCGACCATGTCCATGCCGGAACTGCTGTGGGCAAGCTTGAAGGCGATCCCATGACCGTGCAAGGCTACTACAATGTTTGCCGTGAATTGAAAAATGAAGTTGACCTGCAACGCGGCATCTATTTCGAACAGGATTGGGCTGACACGCTGAAAGTCATGCCAGTTGCGTCGGGCGGCATTCACGCGGGTCAAATGCACCAGCTGCTGCATCTCTTCGGGGATGATGTTGTGCTGCAATTCGGTGGTGGCACAATTGGCCATCCCATGGGCATTCAAGCGGGTGCGCAAGCAAACCGTGTGGCCCTCGAAGTGATGGTTCAGGCCCGAAATGAGGGACGTGACATCATCAATGAAGGGCCTGAAATTCTCAGGTCAGCTGCGAAGTGGTGCAAGCCCGTTGAAGCAGCGCTCGACACGTGGGGCAATATTTCCTTCAACTATGAATCCACCGATACATCAGACTTCACACCGCAATTGACGGTTTCAGGCTAAGGAGTTACGAACATGAAAGTTACTCAAGGATGCTTTTCTTTTCTTCCCGATCTTTCCGACGAGCAGATTGCAATGCAGATTGAATATTGCCTGAAAAAGGAATGGTCGATTGGTGTCGAATACACGGATGATGCCCATCCGAGAAATACCTATTGGGAAATGTGGGGCAATCCCATGTTTGATTTGAAAGATGCAGCAGGCGTGATGATGGAAATCAGGGAGTGCCGCAAGGCACATCCCGATCACTATATACGCTTGAATGCGTTTGATTCAACGCGCGGCTGGGAAACAGTACGCATGTCTTTCATTGTCACCCGGCCCAAGATTGAGCCAAAATTTGACATGACACGCACCGATGTGCGGGGCCGCACTGTTAACTATCAAATCTCCTCCAGGCGCTAGCCATGTCGGATATTGCGCCAGCATCTACAATCAATTTGGCTGAAGCCTTCAAGAGTTCGGGGGCCGAAGCAATTCTGGAAACGCTGGACCGAGAGTTGATAGGCCTTGCCCCGGTGAAGCTGCGCATTCGTGAGACAGCGGCTTTGCTGTTGGTTGAAAGGAAGCGCAAAGACTTGGGCTTGGCGCATGACACTCCAACCTTGCATATGAGTTTTACCGGCAATCCTGGTACAGGTAAAACCACTGTAGCCAATCGTATGGCTGGTTTGCTGCATAACCTCGGCTATGTGCGAAAAGGTCATGTTGTGTCGGTGACCCGGGATGATCTGGTGGGGCAATATATTGGTCACACCGCCCCCAAAACCAAAGAGCTGCTGAAAAAAGCCATGGGTGGCGTACTGTTTATAGATGAGGCCTATTACCTCTACAAGCCTGACAATGAACGAGACTATGGTCAGGAAGCCATCGAGATATTGCTACAGGTCATGGAAAACCAACGCGACGATCTTGTGGTCATCCTTGCTGGCTATGCTGACCGCATGGCCAAGTTCTATGAGAGCAATCCGGGGTTTCGCTCTCGCGTGGCCCACCACATTGACTTTCCGGACTATTCGGATGACGAGCTACTGCATATTGCGGAAATGATGCTCGAACAACAGAACTACAAATTTTCCCCCAAGGGCCGCGTCGCCATGGCGGACTATATTGCCCAGCGCCGGACCCAGCCGCATTTTTCCAATGCGAGGTCCATTCGCAATGCGCTGGACCGCACGCGGTTGCGCCACGCCAACAGGCTGCTTGAAACGGGCACGGGGGAGGTTTCAATTGAAGCGCTGTCGACGCTTGAAGAGCCGGATGTTCGCGCCAGCCGTGTTTTCAAAACGAACGGAGCACTGAATGCCTGATGGCGCTTTGATGCATCCACGGTCGGGGCGACCTGTTGAAGCATTTCTATTTGATTTGGACGGTACACTTGTTGACTCTGCCCCGGACATTGCCACGGCGATAAATACAGTTCTGCTAGCGAAAGGCTATGCCCCGCTTGATGTGCCGACTGTGCGTAGTCTGATTGGTGAAGGCATTCGGCGACTGACGGAAAAAGCATTTGCCTGCCACGGCCAAACGGTACCCGGCAAAGAACTTGATCGCCTTACCGCCCGATTTGCCGAAAAATATGCTACGTGCCTTGCGGACGAGACCCGCCCTTTGCATGGTGTGGTTGAAAGCCTGACGCGTTTCAAATCTGCAGGCTTTAAGATGGCAGTCGTGTCCAACAAGGCGCAAGTTTTGACAGAGCAGCTGTTGTCTCAGATAGGCCTCACACAATTCTTTGATCATATTCAAGGCGCGCAAGCTGGTCTTGCGTCCAAGCCTGCGCCAGACATGATCCTGAATACGCTGACTGCTCTTGGCTCATCACAGGACAATTCAATTTTCATTGGTGACAGTGGAATTGACATCGCAGCTGGCAACGCTGCCGGAATTCCCGTGTTACTCGTGGAAGGCGGCTACGCTCACGGTGGTGCAGCACTTGAAGGTGCATTTCGCACCTTCAGCGATTTTCCTCAACTTTTGCGTTGGGTGGAGAACAGCGGCTAGAGATGATCGGCAGTATTTTTGCTGCCGACGGTTGATCTTGTCAGCACCGGAGTTAAACTTGCGCCGATTGGCAGTCCTTTGGCTTATCTACTTCACCGATTATTTCAACACGCTTGCAACAGGCCAATAAAAAGCACATTTTCGGCTGATGAACAGTGAGCACGGACATATCAGTGATGAGTGAAGACATATTGCAGCAGGGGAGCCATAACCATGCCCACCCGCGTAACAAGGGAACGCCTCTGCACACCGAATGGTTTGAACAGGTGCAAGTCAATCTGTCCGCAAGTGAGAGGCGCGCGGCGACACTGACGACGCGGCGCAGTGTGAAGAAAGAATATCAGGCGGCGTGGCTGGTGAAGGCGTTGCAATGCATTGATCTGACGACGTTGGCTGGTGATGACACCGATGCGCGTGTGCACAGGCTTTGCGCCAAGGCCAAGCGACCCTTGCGTGACGACATTGTAAAGGGCTTGGGGCTGTCTGATAATCCACCGGTGGTTGGTGCGGTGTGTGTTTACCCGGCCATGGTCGCGCCAGCCGTCAAAGCCTTGGCAGGCTCTGGGATTCCCGTTGCGTCTGTGGCCACTGGCTTTCCGGCTGGGCTTACACCGCTGCCACAACGCCTTGCCGAAATTCGCTATGCGGTTGATCAAGGTGCACGGGAAATAGATATCGTTATCCATCGTGCCCAAGTGTTGACGCAGGACTGGACCGCGCTTTACGACGAAGTGAGCGCCATGCGTGAAGCCTGTGGCGAGGCACACCTCAAGGCGATTTTGGCGACCGGTGATTTGAAAACCCAGCGCAATGTCTACAAGGCCAGCATGGTGACCATGATGGCCGGGGCCGATTTCATCAAAACTTCGACCGGCAAGGAAGATGTCAACGCCACCTTGCCAGTGAGCCTCACCATGGTGCGGGCATTGCGCGACTACGGAGAGCGTACGGGTGAAAAAATTGGTTTCAAGCCAGCGGGCGGCATTCGCACCGCCAAGGATGCAACATCATGGCTGATCCTGATGAAAGAGGAGTTGGGCCGGGAGTGGTTGGAACCTGAATTGTTCCGCTTGGGTGCAAGCGCCATGCTGGCCGATATTGAACGACAACTCGAACATTAT
>JANMEM010000061.1:0-5094 GCA_031376985.1 Hyphomicrobiales bacterium | reverse complement strand
ATTGTAAACCGTGGCCAAAGACACCGGCACCTCGGCCGCCACAGCCTCCGCATGCAGAACCTCGGCACAGACGTGGCGGTCGCCTTTTCCAAACAACAAACGCGCCAAGGCCAGCCGCTGTTGAGTCGGGCGAAGCCCGGCGTCGCGCAAGTGATCTTCCAGTTTTCCAGCAGCAAACATGAACAGTTCATAGCAGCAGCCCGCCATATCTTGCAATCCAACCCTTGTCGCACCGCCGCCGCTTTGCTTTTTGCCTGTTTCGCATGCTAAAGGCCGTGAAAATCAACAGGGGCACCCGACCGAACATGTTCACACCAAAACCATCCTACACCTACGAAGACCTGCTCACCTGTGGGCGCGGCGAATTGTTCGGGCCCGGCAATGCGCAATTGCCACTGCCGCCCATGCTGATGTTTGACCGCATCACCCATATCCAGAAAGACGGCGGTGCGGCTGGTTTGGGCTCAGTCACTGCGGAGCTTGATGTGAAGCCCGATCTTTGGTTCTTTCCCTGCCATTTCCATGGCGACCCTGTCATGCCCGGCTGCCTCGGCCTTGATGCGCTCTGGCAACTCACGGGGTTCTTCCTCGGCTGGCTTGGCGAACCCGGCAAAGGTCGTGCGCTAGGTGTGGGCGAAGTGAAGTTTACCGGCATGGTGACGCCGAAAGTAAAGACAGTAACTTATGAAGTCGAAGTCACCCGTCTCATACTGCGCAGGCTGAAACTTGCCGTCGCCAACGGCATCATGAAGGCGGACGGTGAAGTGGTATATCAGGTCACCGATATGAAGGTCGGTCTGTTCGGGCCAGCGGCTTAAATCAATCGAAGGAGCTACATATGCGTCGTGTCGTCATCACCGGAATGGGTATCATCTCGTCCATCGGCAACAACACCCAGGAAGTGACGGCGTCACTGCGCGAGGCCAAGTCTGGCATTGTGCCTGCGGAGAAATACAAAGAACTGGGTTTCCGCTGCCAGGTGCATGGTCAGCCGCATTATGATCTCGACACAGTTGACCGCCGCGTGCGCCGCTTCATGGCCGATGGTGCGGCATGGAACTATGTGGCCATGCAGCAGGCGATAGTCGATTCCGGATTGGAAGAGTCGGACGTGAAGAACGAGCGCACCGGCATCATCATGGGCTCCGGCGGTCCCTCAACAAAAGTCATTGTGGCAGCGGCTGATACCACCCGCGAAAAGGGCCCAAAGCGCGTCGGGCCATTCGCCGTGCCACCCTCCATGTCCTCGGCACACTCGGCGACACTGGCAACACCCTTCGGCATACGCGGCGTGAATTATACAATCTCATCCGCCTGTGCCACATCGGCCCATTGCATTGGCAATGCGTCAGAGCTCATCCAATGGGGCAAACAAGATGTGATGTTTGCAGGTGGTGGCGAAGAACTCGACTGGACGCTGTCCGTATTGTTCGATGCCATGGGCGCCATGTCGTCGAAATACAACGACTCCACCGCATCCCGCGCTTACGACAAGAACCGTGATGGCTTTGTGATTGCTGGTGGTGCTGGTGTTGTGGTGCTCGAAGAATTGGAACACGCCAAAGCCCGCGGAGCAAAAATCTACGCCGAACTCGTGGGCTATGGTGCGACATCGGATGGCTACGACATGGTCGCCCCCTCAGGTGAAGGTGCCATGCGCTGTATGCGTCAGGCCATGGCTACGGTGAAAGGCGATATCGATTACATCAACCCCCACGGCACCTCGACACCTGTGGGCGACGCGAAAGAAATCGAAGCCATTCGCGAAGTCTTCGGGACTAAAATTCCACCGATATCCTCAACCAAGTCTTTGACCGGGCATTCACTGGGTGCAACTGGTGTGCAGGAAGCCATCTATTCGATGTTGATGATGCAGAACAACTTCCTCTGCGAAAGTGCACACATTCAGGAAATCGACCCTGCTTTTGCCGATGTGCCCATTTTGAGGAAGCGCATCGACAACGCCAAGGTTGATACGGTGATGTCCAACAGTTTCGGTTTCGGTGGCACCAATGCCACTTTGATCATGCAAAGGTATAATGGCTAATGGTTGATGGTTTGATGAAGGGCAAGCGCGGGCTTGTCATGGGTGTGGCCAATGACCATTCCATTGCCTGGGCAATAGCGAAGTCATTGCATGCCCAGGAAGCCGAACTGGCCTTCACCTATCAGGGTGATGCTTTTGGAAAACGTCTGGAACCCTTGGCCGCATCGGTGGGGTCGAACATCATGATCCCCTGTGATGTTGAAGACATCGCCACTGTGGACAATGTGTTTGCCGCGCTAAAAGAAAAATGGGGCAAGATCGACTTCCTCGTGCACGCCATCGCCTTCTCTGACAAGAATGAACTCAAGGGCCGCTATGCGGACACAACCCGCGAAAATTTCGTCCGTACAATGATCATTTCCTGCTTCTCCTTCACCGAGATTGCAAAGCGCGCCGCCGACATCATGCCTGATGGTGGTGCATTGGTTACCCTCACTTACGGCGGCTCAACCCGCGTTATGCCAAACTATAATGTCATGGGCGTAGCCAAGGCCGCACTTGAATCATCCGTGCGCTATCTCGCCGGAGATTTTGGACCGAAAGCCATTCGCGTGAATGCCATTTCAGCAGGCCCCATGCGCACCTTGGCAGGGGCAGGTATTGGCGACGCCCGCGCCATGTACAACTACCAACAGTCCCATGCCCCTCTGCGCCGCACCATCACAACCGATGAAGTAGGCGGGGCAGGGCTCTATCTGTTGTCCCCTTTGTCGAGCGGTGTCACGGGTGAAATCCACTATGTCGATTCCGGCTACAATATCATCTCCATGCCACAACCTGCGGACATCGCAAAAGCATGACCTCCCACGCAACTCTTCTTGACCGTTACGCCGAACTCACCATCAAGTCTGGCTTAGGCCTCAAAGCAGGCCAGCAGTTATTGCTGACGGCACCACTTGAAGCGGTAGATCTTGTGCGCCGCATCACGTTTCATGCCTATCAAGCTGGCGCATCGCTGGTCACTACTCTGTACACAGACGAACAAGCGAGCCTCATGCGCTATACCACGGGCCATGATGCGGGCTTTGATACGGCGCCCGAATGGCTGTTCAACGGCATGGCCGAAGCTTTCAAGGACGGCAATTGCGCCCGCCTTGCCATCATCGGTGAAGACCCCGCTTTGTTGTCAGCGCAAGACCCAGAGAAGCTTTCCCGCGCCAATCGCGCAAGGTCAAAAGCCTACAAGCCCGTGATCGAACTGATTACATCTTTCGCCACCAACTGGTGCATCATCTCTGCGGCAACACCGTCCCATGCCCGCAATATGTTCCCTGACTTGCCGGAAGATCAGGCGATGCAAAAACTGTGGGACGCGATTTTCAAATGCACGCGGGCTGATCTGCCAGACCCCATCGCCGCATGGGATGCCCATAACAAGGCGCTGCATGCCCGCGTGAAACTTCTGAATAACAAGCGCTATGCCGCTCTCAAATACACAGGCCCCGGAACTGATTTCACACTTGGCCTCGTCGACAATCATGTGTGGGCGGGCGGCGCATCGATGGCGCGGAACGGCATTCTGTGTAACCCCAACATTCCCACCGAAGAAGTCTTCACCATGCCGCATCGTGAACGCGTTGACGGCGTGGTGCGCTCCACCAAGCCGCTGTCTTATCAAGGCTCGATGATCGAGGGCATTTCCGTGCGCTTCGAAAATGGCCGCATCGTCGAAGGCAATGCCACCAAGGGCGGCGATGTGTTCAAAAAAATGATCTCGACGGATGATGGCGCGGCCCGTCTCGGCGAAGTGGCACTGGTGCCGCATTCATCACCCATCTCCGCCAGTGGCCTCGTCTTCAACGAAACCCTCTACGACGAAAACGCCGCCTGCCACATCGCCGTGGGCCAGGCCTATTCACAGAACATGGAAGGCACGGCTGACATGTCGGCGGAAGAAAAGTTGGCTGCTGGCATGAATACGTCACTGGTACATGTGGACTGGATGATCGGCTCTGGTGAACTCGACATTGATGGCATCACCCAAGACGGCAAAGCCGAACCCCTGATGCGTGGTGGAGAATGGGCCGACGCCTGAACCAACCCTCCGGCAAAGACAAGGCAATCCTCAGTCTACGGATTGATTTTGCCGAAGGCCGCAGGCTTGGCCCCGGCAAGGTCTTATTGCTGGAAGCCGTCGATGAACACGGCTCCATATCAGCCGCGGGCCGCGCCATTGGCATGTCCTATAAGCGGGCCTGGGATTTGATCGACGAGATGAACCAGATTTTTGCGAGTGCCGTTGTTGATTCCAAAAGCGGTGGCAAACAGGGCGGCGGTGCAACACTCACAGATGTCGGCCAACGCGTAGTGAAAACTTATCGCAAGATGGAGCGGCAAGCCGCAATGGCGAATAATGCTGAGATGGCTGGACTGTTGAAAGACGTGATCAGAGGTCATTGACAGATCGTTATATTTAGTCACATATAACGATGGAAATCAACTCTTCCGCAGGGACTCAATTTTGCCCGATCTGTCGACGACACAACTTCTTCTGTCCCTCTGCCTGTTTCTCGGTGCTGCACTCTACACCTCCGTCGGCCACGCAGGTGCGTCCGCCTATATCGCAACCATGGCGTTGTTTGGCATTCCCGCCGCCACCATGCGGCCCACGGCGCTGGTGCTGAATATACTCGTCGCAAGTTTCGGTGCCATCCGTTTCACCCGCGCTGGACTATTCCGTTGGCGGGGTTGCTGGCCGTTTATTCTGGGCGCGGTTCCCTTCGCTTTCTTAGGTGGCTATCTTCAATTGCCGGGGCACATCCACAAGACCATCATCGGAATCGTGTTGCTCATTGCCGCCGCACGTTTGCTGTGGCCGAAGCCATTGGGCGTATTGACCGACTGGAAAGACCCACCGATTGCCTATGCCATTCCCGCGGGCATGGCCATCGGGTTTCTAAGTGGCCTCACCGGAACAGGCGGTGGTATTTTCCTCACGCCGTTGTTGCTGTTCATGGCATGGAGCGAAACCAAAACAGCATCAGGCATTTCCGTGGTTTTCATCCTGTGCAATTCCATCGCAGGACTATTGGGCAACTACGCTTCCC
>JANMEM010000013.1:0-35406 GCA_031376985.1 Hyphomicrobiales bacterium | reverse complement strand
AACTCACACGTGATGATGTCATATTGACCTACTCAGGTGTGCGGCCCCTGCCCCGCGCCAATGGCAAGGACATCGGCGATGTCTCACGCGACCACAGCATTGGCCACGACAAGCTGCCTTGCACTGAAATCCCCGTACTATCACTGATCGGTGGCAAGTGGACCACCTTCCGCGCCTTCTCGGAACAATCCTGTGATGCAGTGTTGTCGCTGTTGAAAAAGCCGCGCTCGGTTTCAACGGTGGAATTGGCCATAGGCGGCGGACGCGACTATCCCCGCGATGACAACAGCCGCAAGGCCATGCTCAGCAAAATTGGAGTACGCGGTGACGCACTGCTGGATCGTTATGGCACCACGGCTTTTGCTGTGCAGGACTTCGCGGCAACAACACAAGACCGTCCGCTGTCGTCGCTTCCCGGCTACAGCACCGGCGAGATTGCTTACATCTGCACCCACGAAAGCGTTCGCCATCTCGCTGATCTGCTGCTGCGCCGCACCGCCATTACCATGGAAGGACTGCTGACAGCCGACGTCATTCAAGAAACGGCGGTGATTGCTTCAAACGTGCTGGGTTGGAACAAGGCCCGTATCAAATCAGAAATTGAACATGCCACAGCAGAACTGGCCAAGCGCAGCGTGAAGAATGTCAGGCCCGCTCTAGCGTCGCCCTGACCGAGGCAAGCAGGGCATCCCGCACGTCATGATATGTCACGTCGGGATGCAGCTCGTTGATAGCGCCGTAAGTTGTTGCGTCGAAAGGAAGGCCCATGGCGTCATAGGCTTCTGCAATTGCAGCACAGGCTTTTTCTGATCGTCCAACCGCAATGATTGCACCCATTTGAATGCAACGGCGGTTCATGCGCTGTGCGATGCCGACAAGCTTGATCCGTCCCTCGGCATTGATGCTGAATCTTCCCGGGCAGTATTCATTTGGCAATTCGCCGATGCGCGCGTCCATGCCAAGCGTCACCAGTGCATCAGCGATCGCTCCCGCAAAAACGTCATAGCGCTTGATCGTGTGTTGATGCGGGTCGGCATGGGGCGAGATGATGGTGATCGCCAGTGCGTGTTCATCAAACATAGTCAGCCTGCCGCCCGTGCCGCGCTCTATCGGCTCAAAGCCATTGGCCCGGGCTTGTCGCCTGATATTCTCATACTCGGGGTGTGTTGTATCTTGTGGCGAGAATGCAGCGGTCGGGCGAGGACGGCGCAAACGCAGAACGCCTTGATCACCGGGTTCCAAATTTGCAAGCTGGTGCTGCACCCACACCGCATACTCGCCTGGTGAAGGTCTTGCTTCGGCAGGCAATTCCGTATCGTCAATTAAACGGAAAGGCCCGCCGAAGGGATTGCTCACTCAGGCCTTCGCTTTTCCGGCACAGCCATAAAGTTCCATCTTTTCGATGGTGCCAACAATCATGCGCTTCCTGCCCTCGGCCATGGCTTCTTCCAACTGGTGATCGCCTTTGGACCAGACATCCAAAATGCCTTGGCGGAACAGGTGGCGGAGATCGGTGTCAGCATTGAACTTGTGTACGCCCGCTTTCTTCGCAGCTTGCACTTCCTCTTCGGGCACACCTGATGCACCATGCAGCACCAGCGGAATATTGGTGACATCGCGGATTTCAAGTGTGCGCTTGATCGACAAGGGTTCGGGTTTCAAACCGGGGATGACGCCATGCACAATGCCGACGGAGATGGCGAGATAATCAACGCCGGTTTCCGCCACGAAACGCTGAGCCTCTTCGACAGTGGTGTAATAGTCCTCCCAGTTTACACTCTGGCCCACATCCGGGATCTTGCCCAGTTCCGCTTCAACGGGAATGCCGAAGTCGTGGGCGATCTCGACGGTGCGCTTCGTCCAGCGGATATTCTCTTCAAACGGCAGATGCGCAAAATCGCACATGATGGAATTGAAACCCAGCTTGATCGCTTCAAGGCATTCGTCCCACGGGCCGTGATCCAAGTGAATGACGTAGTTCGCATTTGAATTTTCAGCGATGCGCTTTGTCATTTCAAAGCCACGTTTCAAACCAACGTGCGGCACAAGTGCGCGACCGACTTGCAGCACCACGGGTGCCTTCGCCTGTTCGGCTGCAAGCAGCAGCGCCTCAGTGGTTTCTTCATTGTGCATGTTGAAAGCCCCGATGGCATAACCACCGGCTTGCGCATCGGACATGAGTTGACGGTGACTGACCATTGGCATGATGTAACTTCCCCTTAAATTTCGATGACGGCGACAGGTGTGCGAACCTCAACCGTGGTTCCTGCCTCGACCAGAATTTCCTTCAGCGTTCCGGATGCAGGTGACTCGATCACTTCCGTCGCCTTTTCCGCTTCGACTTCCGCCAGCGGCTCATCTTCCTTCACCGTATCACCAACAGCCTTCAGCCATTTGACGACGGTGCCTTCACTCATACCCATGCCCCATTGGGGAAGAAGAACTTTGATACGCGGCATTTTACTGTCCTCTTGGTTTGGTTTGAACAACCTTGCGCACCGCATCAGCGATGTTCAAGGCGTTGGGGTAAAGTTGTTTTTCGAGTGCTGGACTGAATGGAATATGCGTGTCAGGTGTGGTCACCCGCATGATCGGCGCTTTCAGGCAATCGAATGCCTGCTCGGCAACAATCGCAGAAATTTCAGCCGCAGCGCCACAGGTTTTATTCGCAGGATCAGCAATCACGAGCCGACCAGTGCGCGCCACGGAATTCAAAACAGCGTCTGAATCAAACGGCACCAGCGTGCGGGGATCAATGATCTCCACTGATATGCCTTCTGCTTCCAACGTCTTTGCGGCCAGAACAGCTTGAGACACCGCCGACGAAATCGCAACCAGTGTAACGTCAGTTCCTTCTTTCACTATGCGGGCCACGCCGAAGGGAATGCGGAATTCGCCCTCATCCACATCTTCCTTCATGCCCCAGAGCATGCAGGCCTCGAAGGACATCACAGGGTCATCCATATCAATGGCACTGCGCAACAAGCCCTTCGCATCTGTTGGTGATGCGGGCACCATGATTTTCAAACCCGGCATGTTCATGAACATGGGGTATGGCCGATCAGAATGATGCGCTGCCGTGCTCAAGCCATAGAACATGGCAGAGCGGAACACGACAGGCATGGAGGACTGGCCACCAAACATATAGCGGCTCTTGGCCACCTGATTGATAAACTGGTCCATCGCCATGTAAAGGAACGTTGAGTAGGACAGATCAACGATGGGCCGAAGCCCCGTCATCGCCGCACCAGCCGCCGCCCCCACCATCACCTCTTCAGAGATGGGTGTGTTGCGGATGCGGTTGGGGCCGAACAGTTGCAGAAAGTCGCCCTTGTCGGAGCGGGACTTTCCACCCATGGTGCCATAGACGTTTGCTTCCACGTCTTCGCCCATGATGATGACGCGCGAATCCGCATCCATGGCTTCGCGTTGGGCGGCACCAATGGCACCCAGATAACTCATGATGGTCATTGTGTTGCTCCCAGGGGTTCGGTGTAAATATCTTTGAAAGCGTCAGTCAGTTCAGGGAACGGGCTTTCGTTGGCGAAGGCCACGGACGCATCTACTTCTGCCATCACCTCGGCTTCAAGGCCTGCCAGTGTTGCTTCGTCGGCAATACTCTGTTCCAGCATATGGGCGCGGAACAGTTTGACGGGATCACGTTGCAACCACGCGGCCTTCTGTTCGGCGTCGCGATAATCAACGGCGAGACGCAACCCTTCTGAATGCTCGTTGAAGCGATAGGTGACAACTTCAACAAAGCTTGGGCCTTGGCCTGCACGGGCGCGATCCACTGCCGTTTTCACCGCGTCATAGACAGTCAACACGCTTTGCCCGTCTTCAACGCGCACACCCGGCATATCAAAGCCAGCCGCACGATTGGCCAACACACCCGCCGTCACTGTATGGGCCGGTGTGGACAGCGCATATTGATTGTTCTCGCACAGAAATATGATCGGCAGTTTCCAAACCGACGAGATATTCATCGCTTCATAAAGACAGCCCTGATTGGCCGCACCATCACCAAAGAAAGCCAGCGACACTTTACCATTACCCAGTACTTTGCTGGAGAGCGCTGCGCCTGTTGCTATCGGAATGGATGAACCGACAATACCTGACTCGCCAAGGCTTCCCACTTTGAAATCTGCCAAATGCATGGAGCCACCTTTGCCACCACACACGCCCCAAGCCTTGCCCACAAGCTCGGCCATCAACGGACCCAACGCCGCACCCTTGCCGATGGGGTGACCATGGCTGCGGTGATTGCCAGTCATGTAGTCACCCTCCCCCAAGGCCATGGCGGCACCGACAACCTGCGCCTCCTGGCCAATTGACGTGTGAACTGTGCCTGGAATTTCACCGCGCTTCACCATCTTGGAAGCGCGTTCATCGAAATATCGGATGCGCAACATGCGCCGCTGCATTTCAAGCAGAAAGTCATTGGGAATTGTCATGTTGTTCCTTTTGGCGAATTATTCATCAAATAATTTGCGCTGTTCACATCGGTGACAAGCACATCAATCCATTTTCCGGCAAGAGCCGCCGCCAGCGCTGCATGCTTGGCCGCACCACCTGCAACCGCAATTTTCCGCTGCACCTTGCGCAACTGCGGAAGTGTGATACCCACCACCTGTTCATCAAGCGCTGTCTGCACAGCTTCGCCCTTGGCGTTAATAAAGCGTTGGTGCAATTGTCCCGCTGCACCCGCGGCCCGCACCTCAGCAAGCTGACCCGCCGTGAAAAAATTATCGCTCGCTTCCAGTGGACCGTGGAAATCGGCAGGGCCAACACCGACAAACGCCACATCAACATCATCCATCAATTTCAGTGCCGCCCGCACATGGGCATCGCCTATGGCAATGTGACGAAGTTCAGCATTGGGCATAACGCCAGGTGTTCGCAGGTAGATCGCTTCAGCATCAAAAGCCCTTGCCACCTGTTGCGTGGCCAAAGCGGCCTCATGTTGCAAACGCGGTGATCCAAGGTCACCCAGCAATTCAACAACGCGGGTAATTCCGGTGTTATTTTGCATCGGCATGGACTTGGCCATCTCACGCAACGTCGTGCTCCACGAGGTTAGTCCGAGAAGTGGTGCATCAAACAATTCACTGGTCAAACATTGGGCTGCGGCAGCGCCCAGAATTTGTTCAATGCCACTTTCACGCGCGGTAATATCGACCACATAAACAGTCTGCAGCCCGTAGGCCGCTGCTAATCCCTCTTCGAGTTCAGGATAGAGGCCTTCCGGCGGCACCACAATGGTGCGGACGATGCCGTGCTCTTCGGCAAGGGCCAGAAAGCGGGATACGCTGGCTTGTGAAATTTGAAGAGTCTCAGCAATTTCAGCTTGTCGCAAACCCTGCATATGATGCAGGCGCGCAACCCGTGTGATCAAACGCATCTGCTGCGTGTCGAGACGCGTGAACCGATTGGTTGCTGGTTTCTTCATGGCATTTTCTCCGCCATCAATCGGAAGGTATTTTTCAAGCCAGGATAAATGCTGCGAAAGGCTTTGAAGATTTCGGCATAGCGCGCATGTGAGGTGGCATCAGGCTCAAACATTTTTTCTGTCCCCGTCATGGCATCAGCAGCACTACGAATGTCCGTGTACAGACCAACAGCCGCTGCCGCATGTATGCCAGCACCAAGGGCTGTACTTTCCTGCTCGCGTGCAAGGCTTACAGTACGGCCCAAAACATTGGCAATGATCTGGCACCACAGCGGGCTGCGTGAACCACCCCCTATCAAAATGATCTCATCCAGTTTGCGGCCTGTTGCAGCTTCAACGCCGCTGGTCAACAAGCGCTGTTCCAGTGCAAGGGATTCCAGAATGGCGCGATACATGTGGGCTTTGCTATGAACGCCAGAAAGACCAACATAGGCACCGCGCGCATGGCCATCCCAATAGGGCGTCATTGCACCCGTCCAATAGGGCAAGCACAACAGTTTCTCGCTGCCTTCTGGAATATTCGCTGCAAGCGCCTCCAAATGCTGCTCAGCAGAAACACCCGCCTGCAAGCTCTTTGCATCGGCACCAAAAATCTGTTCGACGAACCACACAACATTGGCCGTGCCGCCGCCGATAAAGGTTTCCAGAATATACGTGCCGGGTATGGGTCCGCCCATAGTGCGATACGCGTTGGAGTGACTGTATTTCTCGGCATAGACACCAGACACTGTGCCTGTGCCAATGGTGAGATAGGCGCGACCCGGGCGCGTGACATTGCAACCGAGCCCCGCCGATTGGCCGTCGCCTGCGCTGCTGATGACTGGAAGCCCTGCGGGAAGCCCGGTTTCAACCGCCACTGCGTTTGACAGATGCCCGGCAATGGCACCCGGCGGCAACAATCGGCTCATTTTGTTGCGGTCAAGCCCCGCCTGTTCAAGCAAGCCATCATGATAGTCAAAAGTTTGCAGATCAACGAGGCCCAATGGATCTGCGCAAGCCGAGGACGTGACCCATTCACCCGTCAATTTCTGTACGAGATAGCCCGCCACATCCACAACATGTGCCGTTCTGGCTATGATGTCGGGTTCATGTTTTTTCAGCCACAGCAATTTGTACCAGGCCGGGTTCGGACTTGGTGGTTTGCCGGTGATGCGATGAACTTCATCAGTGCCATGTTCTTCCACCTCTTTGGTGGCGCGCACGTCCATCCACGACATGGCCGAACGGATAGGATGACCTTGAGCATCAAGGCATACAAAAGTCTCGCGCTGATGCGTTACGCCAATGGCAGCGATACGGCTGGTATCAATTTTTTTGGCTACGTCAGCCAGTGACGCCGACGTCGCCGTCCACCAATCAAGTGCATTTTGCTCCACCCAGCCTGAGCGGACGTTGGACAGGCCGTAACCGTGCCGACCCGTTGCCGCGATTTTTCCCTGCATGTCCCACACCACGGCTTTGCTGGCCGTCGTGGAGCAGTCCACGCCAATGACGAGATCGCGCGTCATGCCAGCACCCAATCCACCATCTCATCAGTCCACAATCCCATGAGGTCCAGCAGATCAACAAGGTTGAAGCGGTTGCGCATGACAAAACAATTGGAAACAGCCCAGCGGGCAAGGTCCGGTGTGATCGACGGGTTGAGTTTATCAAATGTTGCGGGCGCGCCAGAGGCCACCAATGCAGGCCGCAATTTTTCCGGCGGCTGCACCATCTTGTCGAACTCAGCACAATGCTGTTTCCAGTTCTGAACGACTGACACAAAGCGTGTCCAATTCCGTTCGATCAGCGCCTGCTTCTTCAGACAATCGCGCAGACACTCTTCGGCGATGGACGCATCAAGATGTCCGAAGGATTTGCGGACCCGCGCTTCCAAAATTGCAGCATCCGGCTTTTTCAATCGTGCAGGCTGAACCAAATCACCATCAATCACCCGACGCCACAACTTGGTCGCCACCAGCGTTGCCACACCAACTTGTGCACCATGCAGGCCAATGGGTTGGTGGTGGGCTGCGTGGTGCAGGTCCAACATATGGCTGATCACATGTTCAACACCCGACAGGCATGCAGTCGTATTGGAAACGCCCGAGACTATTCCACGCAACGCAAGAAGCTTGGTCAATTCGTGGATGGCTGTCGCATCACCCGTCGCAACACCCGCAGCCCAAGTCGGTGGTTCAGCTGCGGCCGCTTTCAGCAGTTCCATCGAGGCCGGGTGAAAGGTGTAGTCGAGGCCGACTAGATTGGCGAGGTACCAATCGGCAGGAGCGGTAAAAAGTGAAATCGCCTCACCGAAACCGGACGTATTCAATTCGCGTGGTGCGCCACCAATCGTCGTCGTGTCGGCAAGAACAATGGTCGGCCAGCGCGAGGGCACAGTACGTTTGACACCGTTTCGCAAAATTACCGACACATTATCGGTAAAGCCATCAACCGATGCCGCAGTTTGCACTACGATCTGTGGAATGCCGCCATTGCGTGTGGCCGCCATTTTGCCCACATCGGTCATAGTGCCGGAGCCGATTGTGATGATGAGGTCAGCGCCTTTCACAGCCTCTGCGGCAACGTCGATTGTTAACTCGTCAGCATGCAGCGTTGCGTGTCCACCGTCGAGAATGACAGTCTTCACGCTATGAGATACGAGCTGCGACTGCACAAGCGTGCCAAGATTTTGCGCGCCGCGCATGATCGCCGAAGTGTCTGTGAGAAGAACGATCGCGGCACGTTCCCGTGCGGGAAGCGCCTCTGCTACCGCTGCCTCCAGCTTCAAATGCGCGTCAGCGGAAATCTCAACCCGCAACATTTCCAAAGGCAGTAACCGCGATTCAACATCTTCCGCTTTCAGAAAGCGGCGCAGACCATCGAGGTCCGTCGGATCAGACAATGTATGTGCAGGTGCCATGTTACCTCGGGGGTCAGTGGCATTTTTATACACTATCTGAATTTTTATGCAAGACAGATTTTGATATCATAAACGCCACAACCACACGCAAATATCCCGTTCAACATCGCAACACGACCACCCCGCGGGTCGCTTGGCCGGAGTGATGAGCGGCCCAACTCTCGCCCGAACCCTTATCAGGGGTTTACGAAGGCATCAGGCGTCGTCACGCCCGAAACCTTCGCAGATGCCGCCGGGCGTCCCACCCGGTTAGGTACCTCCAGCGGAGGCGGACGATTGTTTTGGTACGTCTCGTCCATGACCTGATCAGCAATATTAGAACAAACATAGAACAGTATATTCGCCTTGTCAAGGATAAAAATCAGACTTCGCGCAAATTCTTCCAAATCGGCCTGATGGCTTGGCGGGCTGCGACATAAAGCGGAAAAACCTTGTCATACCGTGCGGCCAAAGCGGCATCAGGCTTGGTCAATGCGCCCAGATGCGGATCAACCCACACCTTGGCGCAGGCCGCCATATCCGGGAAAATCCGCTGCTGCACCGCTGCTATCATCGCGGCACCAGCCGCCCCCGTCTCCTCGCGCGACACAGTCCGGATGTCAGCATTCAGCACACTCGCCATGATCAAGCGCAGAGCCTTGGACCGCGCAGCCCCACCCGTGACGCGGATCTCCTTCGGTATCGACCCCATGGCCACGTAACAATCCCGTGCCGCGAAAGCGAGGCCTTCGAACACGGCTCGCATCATGTCGAAATAATCAACCGTGGTATCAAGCCCGTTGAATATGGCCCGCGCCGCCGTGTCCATGAACGGGCTACGTTCACCGGCCCATGAAATATAGGGGTGGTACAACAGCTTGGCGGGCTCGCGCGCCAGAATCTTGTCGTCGAGACCTGTCAGCAAATCAGTCCGGCTCCTATTTAATCCGTAGTCTGACAATATGCCGATCGCCACATCGAGTAACCAGTCGATATTCAATGTAGCCGCCATATTGGATTGCATTTGTGCTACCATGCCCGGTGCCGGAAAACTGACGGTGAACCCGGATTTTTCAGAATTTAGCTGGACGTCGTTCATGTCGGTCCGAAGACACATGTGCATGCCCGTGGATCCAATGATGGAGCAACCTGTTTCGCCTGAAGCATCGAACAATCCACCGCCCAAGCCAGAGCAGACATAATCCACAAAGCCCAGGCAAATCGGCGTCCCGGCCTTCAGGTTTGTCACTTTCGCCGCAGCCGCAGTCAGGTCGCCGCAGTCTCGTGTGCCATCAACAACCGGAGTCAGAAGCTGCCTGGCACTGCCTGCTCCCAAGTGATCAAGAATATCCGGCTGACAAGTATCGGTCTTGTAGTTGCCAAACGTACAGTTGGCCTCCGACGGATCGGTGACCCGATCCCCTGTCAGTTTGAAATAGATCCAGTCCTTGCAATGGAAGGCGTGAGTTGCCTTGGCCAGAATTTCGGGCTTGTTGCTTTGCATCCAGGCAAGCTTGCCGCTCATCTGCACAACAGTCAGACCGGTTCCTGTACGCTCGTAATGGGCGGCGTAGTGTTCTGTATCAACATAGCCATCAACAATTGGAGCGCAACGGTTGTCCAGCCAGATGATAGCAGGCCCCACTGGCTCACCCGCCTTGTCGATCAACCATAAACCATCGCCCTGTGCCGTAACAGATATTGCAATCACGCGAGACGCGAGATCTGGAATAATATCTCCAAGTTGGCGAAGTGTGGCTGCCGCATCAACCCAGGTAAGGTTCATATCCTGTTCGACGCCACCATCAGGCAAAGTCACATAGTGATTGGGAATGGCTGCAACAGCCAGTTGCCTGCCATCACAGGTAAACGCGACAGATTTCATCACCGATGTTCCGGCATCAATGCCAATAATAATTCCGTCGTCCATGTTTCAATTCACGAATCGCGCCCTACTTCGATTGTTCCAACACATAGACGTGCTGTGTGTTTGTTTTCGGCAATGTTGCGACGGTGAGCTCAAGTGTTGATCCCTTTACGCGCGTCACATTCTCCGACTTGCAATGGCTGAGGAAGGTTTCGACGGGCTCGATTTTCAATACGCCCTTGGCACTAAAGTAATGCATGGGAATGACGACCTTGGGCTTCAATCTGATGATCACCTTGTCCAATTCGTCAAGCGCTATGGTGGCGTGGGCGCCAGCCAGAGCCAGCAACACATCGACTTTGCCTTCGAGTTCTTTCAGATGATCTTCAAGCACGGGAATGCCCGTGTCGCCCATATGCAAGAAGCGAATGCCCTCAAGTTCAAAATGATAGAGCGCATTGGCATCGGGGTCGCGGTTGTATTCCTTGCGATAGTCAAAGGTCATGCTTTCCCAAGCGGGATAGGATTTTACGAAGAGTCTGTTGTTGATCTGCTTGCCTTCCGTGGGCAGTTCCAATGTATTGACCACGATGGGTTTGCCTTTGATGTGACTTGGGTCCGAGTGGAAGCTGTCGGTTGCTGAACTCATCAGCACAATGTCCGCCTCCTCATTGATGGGATCGAAGCCGCTGTTGCCGGGTGCGGGGGTATAGGGGTCAGTTACAACGGCGAGATCATCCGTTTCGAGGCGAAAACTGGCGTGGGCGTAAAACTTGATTTTCATGAATTTATCCTCCGGTTCAGGAAACGTTGTGGCCGCTGAACAAGGTCCAGCTTTCCGCGAGATCACTTTGCATGGCAGCGAAGTTGACAAGGTGAGGTGTCTTCATATGTGCTTCCCAATCGGCACGCGTGGCCCAATTCTCGTGGAAGACATACAGGCCAGTGTCTTCATCAGACTGGTGCATGTCGTAGTTGAGACAGCCGTTCTCCGCGCGGGTGGGCGCAACAAGTGTTTTCAAAATGTCACCCAGTTTTTTCTCTAGACCAGGCTTGGCTTTCAATGTGGCAACCACTGTCAAGGGTTTCATGTTTTCCTCCACTTGCGAATTATTGAATTCTTCATGTTCCAAATCCTTCCAGAACAACCTTGCCTTTGACACGTCCACTTTCGATATGGACATGGGCGCGTTTCAAATTTTCTGCTGTGATGAGGCCAAAATTATCGCCAAGCGTGGGCTTGATTTTTCCAGAATCGACGAGACGCGCAACTTCATTGAGAAGCTGGCCTTGCTCTGCGATGTCAGCTGTCTGGTGCATGGAGCGGGTGAACATGAACTCCCAATGCACGGACACGCTCTTGCGTTTGAACGGGTTGATGTCGAGAACCGATGGATCGTCGATCACTGCAAAGCGGCCTTGCGGCGCAATGAGCTCTGCAATGGCAGGCAAATGCATTTCGGTTTGCGTTGTGCCGAAGACAAATGCTGGAGCAGTAAGCCCATGTTTGCGAATTTCCTCAACCAATGGCGCACGATGATCGAGCACAACATGGGCACCCATTTGCGTTACCCACGCATGTGACGCATCATTCGAGGCTGTCGCGATAACTTTGAGCTTCGTGAGCTGGCGGGCAAGTTGAATGGCTATCGAAGATACTCCACCGGCACCTCCGATAATCAGAATTGAATTGTCTGGCCCTGGTATTGGGCGATTGACATCAAGCCGATCAAAAAGCGCTTCCCAAGCGGTAATGGCGGTGAGTGGCAAAGCTGCTGCTGCGGCAAAATCGAGTGTTTTTGGCATGCGGCCAACGATGCGTTCATCTACGGCGTGGCGCTCGGCATTGGTGCCTTGGCGGTTGAGATCGCCAGCATAATAAACCTTGTCGCCCCGCTTAAAGTTCTGCACATTTGTTCCGGTCGCGATCACAACACCTGCCGCGTCCCAACCTAATATTTTCAATTCGCCGGATTGCGGCGAGACCTTGCGGCGTACTTTCGTGTCGACGGGATTGACGGAGATAGCTTTGACTTCAACGAGCAGATCTCTGTCGCCAAGCACGGGCTCTGGCATCTCGACATTGACAAGCGAGTCTTTGGCCTCAATCGGCCCTGCTGCTGAGTAAGCTACAGCGCGCATGCTGTAGCTCCGGCTTCTTTTGCCAATTGTTTCACCAGCATGGGGACTTCGGAAAAACTGTTTGCAAGTGCTTGCGGCTTCAGTTGAGCTAGCGGTATTTTGGAATAGCCATAGGTTACGGCGATCACAGGGATTGCAGCAGCGTGGGCTGTTTCGACATCCACTTCGCTGTCACCAATCATAATTTTTTTATAACCGGGCGGCATGTTTTCCGGCAATGTTCGCAAGAGATGCTGCGGATCGGGCTTGGCCACACCATAAGTATCGGGGCCGGCGATGACATCGAAAAATGCGGCGAGACCCAAGCCTTCAAGAATCTTGCGCGAAAATGTTTCCAGCTTGTTGGTACAAACCACCAGGCGCCAGTTCTCGGCTTTCAATGTTTTCAGAACATCCATGACGCCGGGATAGGCAACGGCTTTGGCGGGAAGGCGTTTGGCGTAGAGTTCGCGAAAGCGCGTTGCGGCAATTTCGAGGAGATCGGGTGTGATTGCAAGCCCGCGCAGTTCTAAAGCTTTTCTCACCAGATTCACAATGCCATGACCAATGAGCTTGCGCGCACCGTCAAGGCCGATTGGGTCCAATCCACGTTCTTGCAGCAATTCATCCAGTGCATCAGCCAGATCAGGCGCGCTGTCCACTAAGGTGCCGTCGAGATCAATGATGATCGTGCCAATCTCCCTCGTTTGCGGACGAGAGCTATGGCCCAACGAGTCAGCCACTGGACCTGACGGTTTCAGCAATCAGACGTGCAGAGAGGTTTTGCTCTTCGAGGAAAGGTAAGTGACCTGCATTCTCCAGAAGATGTACTGCGACACCAGGGGCAAGTTTCTTGTTTGTTTCAGAAGACGAGATGATGCCATCACGCTGCCCCAAGACAATGCGGCAAGGGCCTTGATATTTGGCCAGCTCAGCACGCACCGAGAACAATTGTGTTGAGCCTTCAAACAGACCCGCAGCAACCTTGAACTGACGCGCAGCCACCGGACCTGCTTCACGGGCGGCCTGGGTGGCCTTGACCATTGATGATGGAAGATCAGCGGGATCGTTCACCAGTTTTTTCATTTGCGCAGACAAGGCAGCTTCAGACTTTGCTGCAAGGAACCCCGCAACGAAATCACCGTCAACCGTCGTCCCCAAACCGGCTGGTGCAAACAGTGTGAGTGATTTGATTGTCAGACCATTCTGCACCGAGAGAGCAATGGCAACAGCGGCACCGAGTGAGTGGCCAACAAGATGAAACTCGCTGCCCATGCTACGTAGCGTTGCAGTGGCAGCATCGACGATGGATTGGAAACTAGGCGCAGCAGCATCCGGTGATGCGCCGTGGCCCGGCAAGTCAACGGCAAGTAAAGTATTAGGTAAACCAATGGCCATGGCAATTTGTCGCCACGCGGCAAGTTCTGCACCAAAGCCATGGATGAACACAACAGGCGTGCCTTTGCCATCCTTCAAGGATTTGACGTGAAGTCCCGTGGCAGAGGCGGCAGCGGATTTGCCTGATGTTGCAGCCAAGCCTTCCACATCTCGCAACACCACGGCACCTCGGGGGCCGGTGCCCGCGATCTTATCAATCTCAAGGCCATTGTTCGCGGCGATGCGGCGGGCCAATGGAGAAGACCTGCCTTGACCACTCTCCGCAACACGCTCAACAGCGATTTCATGAGCCGGAGCTTTGCCATTTTTTGCTGGTGCCTTCTTCGGTTGTTCAACCGAAGCTTTGGCATCTGCATCACTCCCCAACACCACAAGCGGTTCGAGCACGGTTGCTGTGTCACCTACCTGGTAAGGTAGTTTGATCACCACACCAGCGGCAAAGGCCTCAACTTCAAAGGTGGCTTTTTCGGATTCAACTTCGGCAACGATCATTCCCTTCTTGACCGTGTCCCCCAGTTTTACATGGAGTGCCACGACTTTTGCTTCAGTCAGATCTTGCCCGACCTGGGGACACAGAATGGCTTCAGACATTGCCGCTCACTCCGCTGCCTGGGCATAGGCATCAAGGTGCAGACTGCGGCGCACTGCCGCCACAATTTCATCCTTCTGCGGCACACTGACTTTTTCAAGCGCAAGATTGAATGGCACAGGAATATCAAGGCCGGCCACAATTTCAACCGGGGCATCAAGTTCATAAAAGGCCTCGGCCTGGATGATCGACGCAATGTCGGAGGCCACACCGCCACGGCGGCAGGCTTCCTGCACGATGACGGCGCGCTTGGTCTTGGCGACGGATTTCAGGATCATCGCCTTGTCGAGCGGCACCAGCGTGCGCGGGTCAATGACTTCTGCATCAATGCCCTGCTTGGCCAATTCTGCTGCCGCTTCCAATGAGCGCAGCACCATGTTGGACCAGGCAATGATTGTCACGTCCTTGCCTTGGCGCTTGACGTCGCCAATGCCGAATTCGATGATATGTTCACCATCGGGCACGATGCCCTTGGTCATGTAGAGGTGCTTGTGCTCCAGGAACATCACGGGATCATCCTGGCGCAATGCGAATTTCAACAAGCCCTTTGCATCCGCAGGTGTTGAAGGCATGACCACGCGCAAGCCGGGAACAGAATAGAACATGGCTTCAAGACTTTGCGAATGCTGTGCGGCAACACCGCCGCCTGTGCCGCCCTGCGTGCGCATGACGAAGGGAACACGGCCATTGCCCCCGGTCATCAGGCGGAATTTGGCAGCCTGGTTGACAATCATGTCCATGCCCAGCATGGCGAAATCGACGTAGAGAATTTCAACAATCGGGCGACCACCTGCAATGGCAGCACCGACGCCCACGCCAATCATGCCGGCTTCGGCAATAGGTGTATCGCGCACACGCTTTGTGCCATATTTGGCCAGCAGACCTTCCGTGACTTTGTAAGAACCGCCACGTTCTGCAATGCCTTCACCAATGATGAAGACCTGATTGTTGCGTGCCATTTCTTCGTCAATCGCCTCACGCAGGGCATCGCGGTACATGATCTCGCGCATTAAAACGTTCTCCGGACTTACCTAATGTGATGCTTCAATATACCGCCGCGAATTCTCGGAACTCCTCAACGGAAACTTCCGGGCTGTTCTTGGAAAATTCGACAGCCTCTTCAAATTCGTCTTGAACCTGCTTTTCGATTGCCGCTATTTCTGCCGCCGTCGCGCCACCCATTTCAACGAAGTCATTGCGGGCACGGTCGACGGGATCACGATCCTTGTAATATTTCAGCTTGTCTTCCGGCATATATTTTCCAGGATCATTCACATGATGACCCATGTGTCTGTAGGTACGGGCTTCAATCAGGATTGGCCCCTGCCCGGCACGGCATTTTTTCACGGCTTCCACCATGAGGTCATGCACCGCAAGAGGATCATTGCCATCAACAAGATGGCTTTCAACGCCGATTGCGATGCCGCGCTTGTAGAGGTCAGTCTCGCGGGTCGAGTCACCAATGGGAGTCGACACGGCGTATTGGTTGTTTTCGATGATCAGAATGAAATTGAGATTCCAGATAGCCGCTAGATTGAGCGACTCCATAAACGTGCCGTTGTTGGTGGCGCCATCAGTTGTGAAGGTCACAGTGACGGCATCACTGCCGCGCACTTGCGCTGCCAGTGCAGCACCCACACCCAATGGTGTGCCTGCACCCACAATGCCATTGGCTCCGAGATTTCCTGTGGTGATATCAGCGATATGCATCGAACCACCGTAGCCCCGGCAATAGCCTGTCTCTTTTTGCAAGAGTTCTGCCACCATGCGCTTGATGTCTGCACCCCAGGCAATACAATGGCCGTGGCCGCGATGGGTCGAGGCGATGTAATCACCCTTTGAAAGAGCGGCGCAGGCACCGGTTGCGATGCCTTCCTGACCGAGGTAGGGGTGGAAATAACCACGGATCAGCCCCTGACGATAGAGCTTGATACCTTCGGTTTCGAAGACACGAATTGAATAAGCTGTTCTGAAAAGTTTTTCCAGAAGTGCCTTGGGTGGTGCATTTTCTCTGGGCGGTGCTTTTGCCATATTGATCGAACCTTCTTCGGTTTAACCTTCTAATTGCTTGACAATTGCTCTACAATGCCGATTTTCGTTTGTCGAGAAAATTTTCTTCACAGTTTGAAAATTTCTGTCTGGGATTGCATACTTGGACTATTCTGGGCTTTATTGCCATCAGTTGTGGCGATTCCGTTCAGGGCTTTCAACACACTAAAAGTGCGCTCGTATCATGTGAGCGGAAAGGACTGTAAATATGGGAGAGACTGGACGTGTTGATCTTATTCAACGGATTCAAAATCAATACGGCGAACTCCGCCCCGCTGAACGCAAAGTTGCAGATTATCTACGCAGCCATGTCGGCATACGCATTGACGCATCGATCACTGAGTTTTCCCGCACCCTGGGTGTGAGTGAAGCAACCATCAGCCGCGTGAGCCGCGCCTTGGGCTATGAAGGCTATCCTAGCCTCAAACTCTCCATCGCTGAAGAATCCAGCCGCCAATCTACTTATACCAACCTGCCCTCAGGCTTGCTTGAGGGCGACAACATGATCACGCTGAGCGAAAAATTGTCACTCACACTTTCAGCCGCCATTCGTGAAACACATCGCATGCTTGATGCGGACCGGATTGAAAAGGCAGTGCAAGCCGTGGCCAATGCGTCGATGACAATTTTTGTCGGCGTCGGAGGAGCAGCTTCTGTGTGTGATGAAGCTGTGCATATGCTTTTGAAGGCTGGCATCGACTCCAAGAGTTATAATGATGGCTATACCCAGATCACCGCCGCCGCCACCATGACACCCCAACGCACGATGGTTGGAATTTCGCATACGGGTCACACTGAAACTGTGGCTTCGGCATTGACTCTTGCCCGCAGCAAGGGATCAAAAACCATTGCCATTACCAGCGATCCGGATTCCGATGTGGCGAAGGCCGCTGAAATCCAATTGATCACTTGGCATAACGACTCGCCGCAACCTTTGTACGGTGATTTTCTTGAGGGCCGCATTTGTCAGCTTTACCTGGTTGAGCTGCTTTATCTCGGACTGCTGTTTCACCACGGGCAAAAACCACGTGAAGGTTTGAAAGCAACGGGTATGGCGCTGGAACGCTTTTACCTGCGCAACGGCAGCAAGACTTGATGTTTCTATTTAACCAGCGACCGCAAATCGGCTAGCGTTACCACCCGATTGGGCAGGTCTCCGAGTTCCGGAACAACACGGTCAGCGAGTTTGAAATCCTCATCTGCGGTATAAGATGATATCGTGACGATGCAATTCATGTTTGCGGATTTTGCTGCACGAAGCCCATTGTTCGAATCTTCAACCACAACACATTTTTTGGGATCAAGGCCCAAATCTTGTGCGGCCAGTTCATAGATGGCAGGGTCCGGCTTTTTCTTGGCGACGATGTCGCCTGCGAAAACCTTGATGTGTTGCGAGCGTTTTGCGCCCAACATTTTGTCGACAACGGATTGCACAGCCCGTTCATTTGATGTGGAGCACACAGCGATCTTCAACTTGGCGGTTATGGCTTCATCGACGATGCGGGCGACGCCTGCACGCAATGGCAAAGCGCCACTTTCAATCAATTCCATGAAGAGATCAGTCTTGAGCTTGTGCAGCGATGCAATCGCAGCATCACGCTCGGCCTCTGGGACGGGCCAGCCCTTCTCATCAAAATGGCGGCGCATACGTTCCTTGCCGCCGGCCGTTGTCAGCAGTTCGCCGTAGCGTTCAACCGACCATTCGGTTGTCCAGCCTATGGCCTTGAATGCCGCATTGAAGGCAACGCGGTGGCCATCGCGCTCGGTATCAACCAACACACCATCACAATCGAAAATTAAAGCTTGCATGTCACGCATGTCCTGCGGCATGCGCGCCACGGCCCTCGCTGCCAAAGGTGCGGATCATGTCGCGCACATCGCCCATCATCGCCTCGTATTGCGATTGGATGAAGGGCAGTGGTTCTGACTCTTTCGGCTTGTTGTCACGATGCCCCATAAAACCATCAATAAAGCGCTTCTTGTGCATGGTGGAAATATTGACCTTGGCACAGCCCGCACCAATGCAACGATGGAATTGTTCTTCCGTCAAACCTGTGCCGCCATGAAGGGCAATGGGAATGTCGATGGCAGACGTGATGCGTTCCAAAAGTTCATAGGCAATCTTCGGCTCACCTGCATAGAAACCGTGCGCGGTACCAATGGCCGGCGCAAACACGGCGAGCCTTGGCATTTCCTTGCAGAAGGCCACGCATTCATCAAAATCAGCGAGAATGGATTTATCCTGCGCCACGAACTTGTCGTCTTCAACACCACCGATGGCACCGATTTCAGCTTCGAGGCCAACGCCTGCTGCTTCGGTGAGTTTGTAGACTTCGCTCGACTTTGCGATGTTGTCTTTGAAAGGCAGCGCCGAACCATCAAACATCACAGACGTCCAACCCGCATCAATGCAGCCCTGAATGATTTTGAGGTCTGAGCAATGGTCGAGGTGCAAGGCCACTGGAACATCCGTATCGTTCGCAAGTTGCTTCACCCATCCTGCAATGGGCTTGAAACCCCAATGGCGAATGGTCTTGGTCGAGACTTGCACAATGATCGGGGCTTTGAGTTCCGTAGCGCTGTCAATAATAGCGCGAACGGAATTGTAGTCGATCATGTTGAACGCCGCGATACCATAACGTGCGGACTGTGCACGCTTGAGCATCGGGCCCATATTTAACAGTGGCATAGTGTTGGACCTTGTATTTTCGAATTTTAATGGTTCAGCAGAAAACTAAATCAATGTTTCCTTAGGCCTGCTTGGATCGAAGAGACGACGCCTGCCCGCTTGTTTGGCTTCATTGTCAAATGTCGTACCTTTGGGGGCCGACACGACTTCGAGCTGAAGCCCCCAAGGGGCCATGAAATAGCACCACGAGAGACCAAGGTTCGGGCCGTCGGCATAAACTGTAGGTTCATCCAGAACCTTGACGCCGTTGTCCTTCAAGAACTTCACAGCTGCGTAAATATCATCAACATAAAAGGCAAGATGATAGCCGCCGACATCCGAGTTTTTCGGCAATACGGTTTGTTGATCAGGTGATGAATATTCAAACAGCTCAAGATTTGTGCCATTGCGCATACGGACATAGCGGAATTCCTTGACCACTGCGCGAGGGTGAATGTTGAGATGCGTCGTCATCCAGTCGCTGTCGTCATTGCGAAAATCGGTGGCAGCGGTAAACAACACTTCCGCGCCCAAAATCTTTTCAAAAAAGTCGCAGGCTTCCTGCAGGTTAGGCACTGTGAGGCCAACATGCTCCATGCCTTGAATTCCGGGGATTGGCATTTTGTTCACTCCTTATTGGTCCGTTTGGTGCCGATGATAACGCTAGCTTATGCCCGCTTGAAAATTGTCTTCTCAATCGACAGCAAATTATTGCACTATTGAGGTAGCTTCGCCATCACTCTAACCATCTAATCTCTAGACTTTCAAGTCATTGTGAAAATTATTTTCAACCACTCCTAGTTGGTCCATCAGAAATACTTCGCGTTGTAATCATACATCGCCTGATATGCTCCACCCTTGTTGAGGCTGGTGTAGCCCGATTTGAACAGCGCATGCTGATCGTCATAAAGCGCGCGTGTTGCGCGTGATGGCTCGACCATACTTTCGAGCGAGACCATGGCACCCGCGGCTTCGGCAACGCTGGCGAATTGCCCCGCCCCTACGGCACCCAATATGGCCGCACCCAGCACGGTGCATTCCCGCACTTTGGGTACACCTGCGGGAATGCCAATCACATCTGTCATGATCTGCACAAAGCCGGGGCTTTTGGTGCCGCCACCTGTGAGGCGAAATTCAGTGACGCCGCCCTTCATGCCAGACTGGAAAGTATCAACGATCATGCGCATTTCATTTGATACACCTTCAAGCACGGCGCGCATCACATCGGCGCGGTCATGGTCAAGGCGCATACCAAGATAGCCACCTTTCGCCGTCACATCATAATAAGGAGTGACCTGGCCTTGCATGAAGGGGTGGAACACCAGCCCCTTGGCACCCGCTGGTGACTTCATTGCGAGGTCAACCATCTCGGCATAGGGACTGCGTTTGGCTTTTTTGGCTGCTGATTGTTCGGGCATACCAAGAATATCACGCCACCAGCGCAAACATACACCTGCTGCGAATGCCGCCCCCTCCAGATCCCACATGCCGGGTACGCCATGACCACCGAGGAAAAGCTTGTCGCCCGTCACCCGGTCCACACTGTCGACATGGGCGACCATGACGGCCGATGTGCCAACGGTGAATTCCGCCATGCCTTGCTTGATAATGCCTGCACCAATAGCCGCACATTGCTGGTCGCCAGCGCCACGACATATCGGCGTGCCTGCAGGAATGCCTGTCGCGGCAGCAGCAGCTTTTGAGATCACGCCTGCTTGCGTGGCGGTTCTGCCGACGGGTGGCATCATATCGCGGGTCAGACCGCAGAGTTTCAGGACCTGGTCGCTCCAGTCCAGATTTCGAATGTCCATCATGCCGTTAAGGGTGAGGGATGCAGGGTCCGTGGTCCAGTCATCAGCTCCCAAGAGATGCAGGAAATATTCCTGACCGTTCACCACCCAGCGCGTCTTCTCGAAAATGTCGGGCCGGTTGTCGCGCAACCAGGCAATCTTGCAGGCCGCCCAAGCCGCAGCCAATGGCATGCCGGTGTGAGCCTGATAGTCTTTTGCCGAAAGTGTTTCCGCGAACTTGCCTTCATAGGCTTGCGCACGACCATCGTTCCAGACGATTGAAGGTGCAAGCGGCTGCTTTTTGGCATCAAGCAAGCCGAAGGTGCCGCGCTGGCTGGAGAAGCCGACCGACTTATATGATGAAGCCGGAAGATTGGCGGCTTTGATGGCCTGCTTCGAGGCGACGCAAATACCGTCCCACACATCGGCGAAATCCTGTTCCACCCAGCCTGCACGCGGAAAATTGCAGGCATACTCTTTGTAACCTGTGGCAATCTCGTTGCCTTTGTCGTCATATATGGCAACAGTCGTACCCGTGGTTCCGGCATCGATGCCGATGAAGGCTTTGCTGGTGTTCCCGGCCATGTGTAATCTCCCGTTATCTAACTTGCGATTGTTGCGATCCAGTCATTGACCGTTTCAAGAAAACGTCGCCGTGCCTGCTGTTCAGCCTGCGGCCATGTTGCGATGATGCGGGCCTTGTCTTCTGCAGGCTCGTTTGAAGGCCCCAACATCTTGTGCACATCTACTGCGATTTCGGTATCGCCCTGCCCGTTCCATGCGTTGTTCACACGCATAGCAAACGGCAACATGGCATCATGCCATGTGGCGTCGAGAATGACGGAAGTCCCGTTGATGTCGGCCCGCAAGATATTGTGAATATCGCGAATACCATTCTTGGCAGCTTCAATGAAAGGCGCAGGAATATTCCGCGCGTTACGGAACGGCGTTGCAAAATCCCCCAACACAAGTTCCACACGCGACGTGATGCCGATTACATTCAGCAAAGCAGCAAGCAGTATATGTTTGCTCGAACAGGACCCTGCACGGCGTTGAAGTATTCCTTCAAGACTGCGGTCACCTGTTGAGAGGTAGGGCAAATTCTGCACCGCATGAAACAGGGTCACTACGTTTAGCGGCAACCCGGAGGTCTTGATCTCATCAAGGAAGGAAGCGAGTGTTGCATGACCAGACTGGGCACCCATGTCTTGCGGCTCCGCCAGCATCAAAAGAAGGCTTGGCCATCTGCCGTCGAGAAGGCATGCCACTTGTCGCGATTAACGGTGATGTAACATTTCTCACCTTCCTTGCCCATGAACTCCGGCGTGGTTTTGACACGAATGCGGCTGTCTTCGAGATTCACATCCACAATCATGTCACTGCCCAGTAGTTCGGTGACAAATATTTCGCCCTGGATGTGACCGTCTTTTGGCTTGGCCCCGGAAATGCCGAGTGCATCAGGGCGAACGCCCATGCGCACGTGTTTTGAATTTTGAGTGCTGAGCAGTCTGCGTTGTTCAGGTGTTACGGCGATTGAAAAATTCGGATGATTGAACCATGTCTTGCCAGCCTTGTCTTCCAGAGTTGCATCCATGAAATTCATGGCGGGCTCGCCCACAAAGCCTGCCACCCATGCGTTGACGGGGTTGTTATAAACTTCGCGCGGCGTTCCCAATTGTTGCAGTTCACCTTCATGCATGACGGCGATCATGTCGGCCATGGACATGGCTTCCAGTTGGTCGTGCGTGACGTAAATCATGGTTGTACCAAGCGAACGTTGCAGATGTTTGATTTCGGCACGCATATGGGCCCGAAGCTTTGCGTCCAAGTGTGCAATGGGTTCGTCGAACAGGAAGAGTTTTGGTTCGCGCACAATGGCACGGCCAATTGCGACGCGTTGTTTCTGGCCACCAGACAGTTCTGAGGGGCGGCGCTCCAAGAGTTGACTGATTTCCAGAAGCTTGGCTGCGCCAGTCACGCGGTCCTTGATCTGGGCATCGCTCTGGCCACGAAGGCGTAGCGGATTTGCCATGTTTTCATAAACTGTTTTGTGCGGGTACAGCGCGTAGTTCTCAAACACCATCGCGACATCGCGATCCTTTGGCGCGAGGTCATTGATGCGCTGGCCGTCGAACCGAACTTCACCTGCACTGATATGTTCAAGCCCTGCGATCATCCGCATGGTCGAGGACTTGCCGCAGCCTGACGGACCAAGGATGGACAAAAAGGTACCATCAGGACAGTTGATGTTCAGGTCTTTTACGGCATCGAACGCGCCGTATTTTTTCCAGACCTTGTCGATTGTTACGGTTGCCATAATTCTCTCCAACTATTCCTTGACCGCGCCCATGGTGAGGCCCGTAACCAGGTATTTTCGAATGACGAGGCCCAGCAACATCATCGGCAACGTCGTGACAGTGCCTGCGGCCATGATGGTGCCCCATTGAATGTTTTGTGGCTGCACCAGTTCCTTTGTGGCAACCGGCAGTGTCTTGGCGTCGCCAGAGCCGATGATGGCGGCGAACAGAAAATCGTTCCATGCAAAGAGAATGCACAGCACCACGAAAGCAGCAATGCCCGGTGCAACCAGTGGCAGGATCGAGATCAAGGCTCTCGGACGCGAAGCACCGTCAATCATCTGCGCTTCTTCGATGGCATAGGGTACATTGTCGAAGAAGCCTTTCAGGATCCAGATTGCAAATGGCAGATTGAAAGTGGTGTAGGCAAGAATGAGACCAGAAAGTGAACCGACAAGGTCGAGGCCACGAAAAATGGCAAACAGCGGCACAAGCACAGCGACCACTGGCGCCATGCGCGTTGATATGATCCAGAAGAACAGGTCATTCTTGAATTTGAAATCGGTGCGGGACAGTGAATAGGCCGCCATGGAACCGAGGACAACAGAGATGATGGCCGAGCCGCCCGCAGCGACAATAGAGTTAAAGAGATAGGTGCCGAAAGGCTGCTGGGTAAAAAGGTCGATGTAGTGTTGAAACGTCGGCGTAAAGTTGAAGAAGACGCGCGCACCCAGCCAATCACCCACGGCGGGGATCTGAAACGACTCTAGCAGATCCTTGAAGGACGATACGATCATCACGAAAATCGGCAGCACCGTCCACACCAGATAAAAGCCAATGAATATTTTAGAGAACCAGCCGAAGGCCCGGCTCAGCGGCGTGTTGTAGTTTACAATATCACGGGATGACATATGCCGTTCCTTACTGGTGGACCGCAGGTCGCTGGCGATCAAATATGCGCACCAGTGCCTTGCCAAGAACAATTGTGACGATGAGGAGGATCAAAGCGATAGCCGCTGCGCGACCAAGTTCGGTGAACCTGAAGGACACGTCGAACAAATAGATCGGCAGAATCTTGGTGGAGTCTGCCGGACCGCCGCCCGTTAACACCATGGCAGTGTCGATGAAGCGGAAGTTGTCCATGAAGCGCAACATAATTGCGATGAGAAGCACCGGATAAAGATTGGGCAGCGTGACCGACAGGAAGTTGCGGATCGGCGTTGCTCCATCCACCATGTTGGCTTCAAGCTGGTCCTGCGGCACACGCTTCAGGCCTGCCAGCGTGATCAGGATGATAAGCGGCGTCCATTGCCAAACGTCAACAATCACAATGCCCCACATGGCGGTGTGCACGTCAGCAAGAATGGATTTGGCACCGAGAATGCCCAGGCTTTGGAAAATCCAGTGATACCAGCCGAAGGTGCCATTGTAGAGAAAGTACCAGACCATGCCTGCCACAACGGGTGCCATCATCATGGGCATGAGAAGTGTGGTGACGATGATCTTTTCATATTTTGAATTGTTGAGAACAATCGCCAGAAACGTGCCGATGGTAATCTGGAAAAACAGGCACAGTGCTGAATATTTCAAAAGCAGTACCCAGCCGTTCCAGAATTTACCATCATTCCAAAGTTTGGTGTAGTTCGCAAAGTTGTTCCACTTGATGCTGCCGATCTGCACATCGTTCAAGCTCATGTAGATCATCCAGAAAAATGGATAGAGCGAAATGGCGGCGAGCAACAGGATGGCTGGCGCCATCAGCCAGTAGTAATAGCTTTTGGACGGCAGGGTATTGTATATCAGGTCGTTGCTTGTTGCTTTGGCCAGAGGCTTTGACTCAACATTGTCGAGAATCTGGCGGACCCGGAACAAGTTGGCAGATGTGATGGAATTTTTGGTCATCGCCGTCATTTTCCGCTTCCCGGGCATAGTTCATTACGCGTATTCCCTCCCCCACATATTGGGGGAGGGAGCTGTGTTTGAAGCGAAATCAAACGCCGTGCAAGGAGTCCAGTTGTGACTGGATTGACTTGCAAGTTTCTTCGGCATTTGAACTGCCGGAAATACACTTCTGCGTTTCTGCGGCGATAATCGAATAATATTCGTTCGACTTCGGGATTTTTGGACCAAGCACGAAGTTTGGATCCTTGATGCCCAAATCATAAACGGCATCAAACGTCAGTGCATTCGGCATCTTTGTCGGACGCTTTCTGGCAGCCACCACTTCTGGATCAGCAAGAACCGACTTGCGGGTTGGTGTACCGCCGAGGCCCTTGAGAACGTTCAGCTGATTGTTCTTCGACACTGACCAGATGGCAAAGATGTAGGCAGCGCGCTTCAAGTCTTCGGTCGCATTGCCGTTTATGCCAATGCCGCCGATGCCGCAGTTGGTGCCGTTAACGGCTTGACCGCCATTGGTGATCCAGCTTGCTTCGCCCTTCGGGCAAGGTGCGTAAGCTGTTTTTCCGCCTGCTGCCTGCGACTTCTTTTCGTCTTCAATCGAGGCTGCGAACTCGTGATACTGTGTCTGCATCGCGATTTTGCCGGCTTGGTACACGGTGTTCAGTTCGAGTGTGCCATTGGCAAGGTTGTCGGGATGGCACACATCGGCCAATTCCTTGAACTTCTGCATCATCAAGACTGATTGCTTGTCGCCCCAGTTGGTTTTTCCGGGTGTCTTCGAGCCATAAACATCGTCGATGTTCCAGTCTGCCCAACGTCCATTGGCAAACAGGAAGCGTTGGATATCAAGTTGTGTTGTCCAGGCGAAGTTGCCGTGGTGCTGGGCATAGCCATAGGGAACGTCCTGACCGGATTCTTTCAACTTCTTGAAGAAGGTCGCCATGTCTGTGACGTCTTTCCAGGTGGAATTCTCATTGAACTCCAGACGCTTGCTATATTCCTTTTCGAAGTCCTTGGTGTATTTTTCGAATACGTCCTGGCGATAGAAGGTGCAGGCCACGGCAGCGTCATAGGGAAGTGCGATAATCTTGCCTTTTTCATAGAAGCGTCCGCAGGCTGACAGAAAGTTCGGATACCAGGCTTCGTCGCCGTAGCCTTCCGAGTCTTGTGGCAAGGTGCTGTCGCCGAACATCGGTGTCATGTCGGCATAGAAATCTGCAAAGGGTGCGCCGATTGGCTTGTCTTGCACATAGTTGAGCACATAGTCGGCCTTGCCGCTTTGCAAGTCGATGCCGACCTTTTGTTGCACAACGGGCAAATCATCCGTCAGAATTTCAACTTCAATCCCGGTAAGATCAGTGAAGGCCTTGATATTGTCGCGGATGGCGAAGGATGGCGGTGTGTTTTCCGACATGAACTTCAGCTTCGAACCGGAATACTGTTTCCACTTCGCATCATCAGACGATGCCGCTTGAGCGGTCGTCCGCGTGATTGTTGAACCGAAGCCAAGCGTCAAACCGCCAGCACCTAGGCCTGCAACTGTGCCGCCACCAAGTTCAAGGAACTTGCGGCGGTTGATGCGGGTATAAATTGCGTCTCTTGGAACGTTAAACATGGGGTGTCCTCCTCCTGAATTTTGCCGACGTGTAAATCTGCTTTCGAGTCTTTTGCGCGGTTGGGACTGCCTTGACTGGAAATCCGTCCGAACGAGTCTGCTGGACACCATGACAATCCGTCCGGCACCCAACCTTTCGATTATTTGACATCAGCCCTTTTCCTCGGATGTGAAACACTGCAGGAGAATGGCGCATCATCGATTTTCAGCAATGTAGAAAATTTTCACCAAACAAATCAAGTGGAATCTTCTATTCTCGGCGCGCGTTGAAAAAAATCTGTTTTTTGCATGTATTTCGCCGTCATAATCAGCTTGACGTCGCTTGGCGATAATTTTCAAAGCATACCCAACAAGTTCGCTAACACTTTGATTTGAACATGATCAAATTTTCCAACTGACAAATTCCGTGGTATAGCGAAGCGCTTTAGGAGATCCCAGGCTTTAAGAAGAGAAGATGCCGGAAGTGAATAGGTCTTAACCTTGACCCAAACCCCGTTCTTTTTTGGCTATTGGTAATCCTCCCATTTTTGATAAGACGTGATAGCAGAATTCACGCGGCTAATTGCTGTTTCCGTTTCTGAGCGGGTGTGATCTCGCCAAGCCCCATGTTGGGACGGTCGTTGTTGTAGTCCAGAGCCACTCTGTAGCGTAGTCCTGCACCTCCTTGATGGTTGCAAACATGTATTGATCCAGCCACTCGTGACGGACGGTTCTGTTGTAGCGCTCAATGTAGGCGTTCTGTTGCGGTTGCCGCCGTCACTGTCACGCAGATGGTGCGCGCCCGTGACAATCCTTCAGGCCAGCTTCTTGCCGACGCCTTTGACCCAGGAGACGAGCCTCTGCTGATGGCAATTATGAAGGCAAAACGCCAACCGCGCGTCAGAAAAATCCTCACCCACCTGATATATTGGCCTTTGCTACATGGGCTATCGCAATGCTCGGAGCATGGGCTGGCTATTACAGCAAGCCGGGCGCAGCAACTTTGGCCCGAGGTCTCCAAAAATATCACGCCGCCAAATACGGAGCGCTAATGGCAGGCGGAATTACGTGAAGCGAATAGTTTTTGGGGGGATTACCCAGCCGTTGCTGCACATATTTTGCACTCGAGAACTCAAACTCTGGATGATTTTTGTACTGTCTACAAATTGAGAGCGCGGGCCAGACACGTACTGTCATACCCGTTTTATCCCGCCATTTCCAATTGAAGAGCCTGCAAGTTTTTCCGATATGTGATGTCTTATTAGCTTTTGAAGAATGCCTAGTTCGCACTCTTCACCAAGAGGTTTGCAATATGAAAGACTTCAAGGCTCAAAGACCAAACGCGATCGTGCCGCGCTCAATCCAGCAAACAATTCGGAAATGTGAACTTCGGAAGATAGTGCCTCTTGCCGACACCACTATCTATCAAATGGAACAACGCGGAGAGTTTCCGAAACGTTTCAACTTGTCACCGCGCTGCGTGGTATGGAGTTTAATTGAGGTCGAAGACTGGGTAGAGCTACGTCGTCAAAATTCAATAATTTCTGAAACCAAGCGGCCGCCATTTCCTGATGTACGCCAACGCAAATTTCGTCCGGTACGAACATGATATCAATTTCGCCAAAAGAATATTCGGGGGTGCGCAGCCATATAGACTACTTACAATCTCAGGCGAGCATTTGCATTGATGGTGGGTAGAGCGTGGGACTATGATTTTTGCCCACAATCCACGCATCAATGATGTCGGCCCATTCTTGCATCATATGCCGACGTTGCTGCTCGTATTCAGCTTTGTTGTAGACACCACGGGATGAACGACCCTCCTCATGGGCAAGGCACTTTTCAATCCAATCTCGATTAAAACCCAATTCGTTCAGAAGCGTCGATCCGGTACGACGCAGATCGTGAACGGTGAATGGCTCAAGCGGAAGTGCTTTTTGCTTTGCGCTAACGGCTATCGCCGACGTTATTCTGTTAAAGGTCGCGCGAGACATGGGTGCATCGGCGTCGTAACGTGACGGGAGGAGATACCTTGAATTTCCTGCGCATGTTTTGAGCGCAATAAGAATATCGAGTGCTTGCTGCGAAAGATACACATTATGTGCCTTGGATCGCTTCATTCGTTCTTTCGGAATAGACCAAACCGCATTTTCGAAATCAACTTCGCTCCAAACTGCATCTTGAAGTTCGCTCTTTCTCACCATCGTGAGTAGAATAAGCTTAAGGCCAATTCGAATGGTTGGCAGCGTGGCAACATGTTCAAGAAGCTGAAACATGATGCGAATTTCGGGTGCAGACAGGGCACGGTCTTTTGGTTGAAATGTTGCGATAGAAGCAGGGCCAACTTCATCAGCAGGGTTGGCAACTTTTTGTCCATGAAGGATAGCGTAAGAAAATATCTGTTTGACAATATCCCGCACATGAATAGCCGTGGCAGGAGCACCCCTATCTTTTACCTTCGCGCAGAGCTGTCGCAAGTCATCTGGTGTAATCTCAGTAAGAAGGCGCTGCTTCCAGAACGGCAAAATATCACGATCAAAAATCGATTTCCGCATTGAACGCGTGCTGTCTGCCATCGTAGCATCTTTGAGCCACAACTGCCCTAAAGCACCAAAGCTATGCTCGATCAGCTGTTTCCTTCTGTCGCGCTGCTTTTCAAGTGCCGGGGACTCTCCTTCCGCCACCATCTTCCGTGCTGCTGCACAGCGTTCGCGCGCTATTGAGAGCGTCATTCCATCATCACCGTAACGACCAATCGTAAGCGTCTCTCGACGACCGTTGAGACGGTAGTCGTAGCGGAAAGTGACCTGCCCTGTGTTTGTGACAAAGGCATACATACCGTCGCGATCCGCGATCTTGTAGGATTTGTCCTTTAATTTCAGTTTTTTAAGCGCCAGATCAGTCAGCATCGGCAGTGCCTCATCAACCAAAGAATTCGCCATTCCTTGATCAATTCTACCGTCAAACAGTATACCGTCAACTACAAAATATTAAACAATAAATACAACAAGTTATGAATATATTTGTGACCTTGCTTGAAAAATTAGCCCGACGGTACGTTGATTTTCAAAGGTTTGGCGAATGCACAGTACCGTCAGTTTTACCGTCAAAAAAATCCGCTTACAGTCGATAGATAACAATAGATGTTGCTATATAAATTATTTGATATCAATATCTTAAGCTATTATTCGAATAGATGGCAATTGATCCGAAATGCTATTGAATTATTCCCACTCGATCGTCCCCGGTGGCTTGCTTGTGACATCATAGACCACGCGGTTAATCCCCTTCACTTCATTGATGATGCGTGTTGCAGCACGACCGAGAAAGTTCATATCAAAGGGATAGAAATCTGCCGTCATGCCATCAACTGAAGTGACCGCACGAAGCGCCAGCACGCGATCATAGGTGCGGCCATCGCCCATGACGCCGACTGTCTGCACCGGCAGTAGCACGGAGAAGGCTTGCCAGATTTTATCGTACAATCCGGCTTTGCGAATTTCATCGATGTAGATGGCATCAGCTTTTTGCAGAATCAAAAGCTTCTCGCGTGTGACGCCGCCTGGCAAACGTATCGCAAGACCTGGTCCAGGAAACGGATGACGACCTACGAATTTCTCAGGCAATCCAAGCTCTTGCCCCAACTTTCTCACTTCATCCTTGAACAGTTCGCGCAAGGGTTCGACGAGCTGCATGTTCATGCGGTCAGGCAGCCCGCCGACATTGTGATGTGACTTGATGGTGACGGATGGACCACCCGTGAACGAAACGCTTTCGATGACGTCTGGGTACAAAGTGCCTTGCGCCAGAAAATCCGCTCCGCCCAACTTCTTGGCTTCAGCTTCGAATACTTCAATAAAAAGACGGCCAATGGTTTTGCGTTTTGTCTCGGGGTCAACTTCGCCTTCAAGTGCGGTGATGAACATCTCTGCCGCATTCACATGCACCAGCGGCAAATTATAATGCTCGCGGAACATCGACACTACTTCCTTGGCCTCGTCCATCCGCATCAAGCCGTGGTCAACGAACACGCAAGTCAACTGATCACCAACTGCCTCGTGAATGAGAACCGCCGCGACAGATGAATCTACCCCACCCGACAATCCACACAGCACCCTGCCCTTGCCGACTTGCGCACGAATCCGATCAATCGCCTCCTGCCGGAATGAGGCCATGGTCCAGTCCTGCCGACAGCCTGCAATCTTCAAAACAAAATTCGAAATCAGTTTCGCACCATCCGGCGTGTGCACAACTTCAGGGTGGAACATGGTGGTGTAGATGCGACGCGCTTCGTCGGACGCAATGGCAAAAGGTGCATTTTCTGAGACGGCTTTGACTGTGAAGCCTTCTGGCAACTGTGTAACACGGTCGCCGTGGCTCATCCAAACCGGGTGTCGTTCACCAACGGTCCACAAACCATCAAACAACGCACTCTGCGCTTTGATCTCGATATCAGCACGACCAAACTCTGCGGCGTGCCCGCCTTCCACAACACCGCCCAATTGCACGGCTGTGGTTTGCTGGCCATAGCAGATAGCCAGGATTGGCAAGCCTGATTGAAACACCACGTCAGCTGCACGTGGAGAACCCACTCTCGTGACTGAGTCCGGCCCGCCTGAAAGAATGACCGCTTTTGGCTGCATGGCATGGAATGCCGCTTCTGCTTTCTGATAAGGCACGACCTCAGAATAAACCCCCAATTCGCGCACGCGACGCGCGATGAGCTGCGTGACTTGAGAACCAAAATCGATAATCAGAATTTTGTCATGGAGGGCATTTGTCATGCGGGGCGTTTAAGGACATTAGATGGACTCTGCAAGGTTGAGATTTGTGAAAGTTAGTCGTTGCATCGCAGCACATCGCAATTATCATGCACATTTGGCAAACATGGAAAATCTGCTGTGGATAGTTCAGTCCAAATTGCGCACTTTAACGTGGCGCGACTTCGTCACCCGCCGCATGACCCGCGCGTTGCTGGCTTTATTGACAATGTCAGTAAGGTCAATGCCATTGCCGAGCGCAGTAAAGGCTATGTTTGGCGTTGGGCCGACGAGAGCGCCGCTGTCGGCGATGGCATTGCATTTCAGGCCGTCGATTCGGATGTCCATCTTGCAATATCTCTGTCAATTTGGACCAACGTCGAGGATCTGTGGCACTTTGTACATAAGACTGCACACGGAAGTTTTCTGCGTCGCCGAACTGAATGGTTCGAACCCTGGCCGGGACCGAATTACGTGGTGTGGCCTCACGATGGTCACACGCCCCCAAGCGTAGAACTCGGTTGGCAAAAACTTAAACTGTTGGCAGAGCAAGGTGCAAGTATTGCGGCCTATGATTTCACATTCGCACGGTCCGAACTTGCACAATAACCCAGATGTAGCGGCACACTAGCCGGCAGCAATATCCCACAGCAATTTCACATTCAGCGCTATGATCACCGACGCAATCAACCCTGCCACCAACGTGAGCCAACGTGGTGCCACCAATGCCCCCATTTTTGCCTTGTCGCGGGTGAACATGACCAGTGGCACAATGGCGAACGGCAGTTGGAAGGCGAGAATGACTTGGCTGAGAATGAGCAAAATTCCAGTGCCTTCCGCACCATAATAAAGTGTAACACCAGCCGCCGGAACAATGGCCACCATGCGGGTAAGCAGGCGGCGCATCCACGCCGGCAGCCGGATATTCAAAAATCCTTCCATCACGATTTGCCCTGCGAGGGTGGCTGTAACGGTTGACGTGATTCCGCAAGCCAGCAGCGAAATTGCAAACAGTTTCGGAGCGAGCAACGAGCCAACCAGCGGTGCCAACATCGAATGGGCTTCCCCGAGATCGGTCACAGTGGTGGCACCACTCCGGTGAAATGTGGCTGCTGCCAGAATGAGAATGGACGCATTCACCGACAGCGCAAACATCAGTGCCACTGTTGAATCAATCGTGGCAAACGTCAGTGCGGTTTTCTTTTCGGCATCGCTGGTGCCATAGGCCCGTGTTTGCACAATGCCGGAATGCAGATAAAGATTATGCGGCATCACTGTGGCCCCGATAATGCCAAGTGCGAGGTACAACATTTGAGGATTGCCGAGAATATCAACAGTCGGCGCAAAGCCGCGGATCACACCACCCCAATCCGGGTCTGCCATGGCAATTTGCACAAAAAAGCAGGCGAAGATCAATGCCAGCAAAGCAACAATAAAGGCCTCTATCCAGCGAAAGCCAAGCCTTTGCAAGGCAAGGATCAGGAACACGTCAAGTGCTGTTATGATGACACCGATTTCAAGTGGAATGCCAAACAGCAGGTTGAGACCAATGGCTGTTCCAACCACCTCCGCAATGTCTGTGGCGATAATGGCAATTTCTGCAAACGCCCACAGTACAAAAGCCACTGACTTCGGAAACGCATCGCGGCAGGCCTGCGCAAGATCACGGCCCGAACCAATGGCCAAGCGGGCGCAAAGCGACTGTAATATGATCGCCATGATGTTGGACAGCAGCGCCACAAACAGCAACGTGTAGCCAAACTGGGCGCCCCCGGCGATAGAAGTCGCCCAGTTACCGGGGTCCATATAGCCAACCGACACGAGATAGCCCGGCCCCACAAAGGCCAGAGCCCGCCGGAACATGGATCCCGAATTGCGCACGGGAATGGTGCGGAACACATCCAGCAACGACGGCTCACCCCGCCCTTGCCGCCAACCATTTTCCGTATCTGTTGTCATGACGATGCTTCCAAAAGTTTAGCCATTGCTAAATTAAACTTAGCATTGGCTAAACCCTTGTCAATAGGCTATGGCGCATGTCCAATATGACAACCACACCCCGCAAAGCCAAATTGCAGTCTGCTGCTTTCAAGCGCACGCGGGCCGACCACTCGTCTGAACTCGCCGAAGACTATGTTGAATTGATCGCAGACCTCATTGACGAAAAAGGCGAAGCCCGCGGCAGCGAAGTGGCAATACGCTTGGGCGTTGCCAATGCCACCGTTGTCAAAATGTTGAAAAAGCTGATGGAGCGAGGCCTCGTCACCCAGGAACCTTACCGCGAGATTATGCTGACAGGCGAAGGCTGGTCCCTCGCCCAGAACGGCCGCCGCCGCCATGATATCGTCGAAAACTTCCTGTTAACCCTTGGCGTAACAGCGGAAACGGCACGCATTGACTCTGAAGGTATTGAACACCACGTAAGCAATGAAACACTGAAGGCCATGGCGCGTTTTACCGCACGTAAAATGGCATGAATGGGGGTTAAGACTATGAAATATATCGTAATTACTCTGTCATTGTTGGCCAGTCCTGCACTAGCCGCTGACGGCTTGAATTTTGATCCGGCCCAGCTCTGCGCCTGGCAGGCCTCTAGCAATGGCATGGACGTGGGCGAATGCACCAAGTTGGAAGATGACGCCAGATCCACGGTTCCCGACCTCGAAACCTCAGCCGATGCCGACCGCAAAACAGCCTGCCTGGCCGAAGCCAAAAACTTCTCCGGAGACTCAGGCTTCGCCAGCTACACGGTTTATGCAGGCTGTTTGAAAGACGGACCGGGCAGCCTGTAAGGTCTACGCCCGTACCATCACCGCCACATAGAACCCGTCCACACTATGGGAATGCGGCGTCAACAGCAGCGTATCGTTTCGACCATCAGCCGATTTTGGCACTTCGCCACCAATAAATTTCGCCCTTTGCTCCGCATAAGGAACAAGTTTGAAATCCTTGTGCGTTTGCAAAAACCCTTCAACTTGCCGGATATTCTCATCCGGCAAAATTGAACAGGTATAATACACCAACCGACCGCCACTGCGCACCAGCGCAGCACTGCGCTCCAGAATACCGCGCTGTTCGATCAGCCTGGTGTCCAGGGTTTTCTGCGTCAGCTTCCACTTCGTTTCAGGCTTGCGCCGCCAGGTGCCAGTGCCCGAACAGGGCGCATCCACCACAACGCAATCAAAACTGCCGGGCAGCAGCGCAGCCACAGCCGCATCAGCCGAGACAACCTCGACACAACTCGCACCGGCGCGCATGACCCGTTCAAAAATCGGCCGCAGGCGATGCTTGTCAACATCATGCGCCAGCAACTTTCCCTTGTTCTGCATAAGCGCCGCCAAGGCCAAGGTTTTGCCGCCTGCACCGGCACAAATATCCAGCACCGTCTCACCCGGCATAACGCCCGAAAGTGCAGCGGCAATTTGCGAAGCCGTATCCTGCACCTCAAACCAACCCATGCCATGGGCCGGATCAGTTTCCACATTCACATGCTTTTGCTGGGGAGAAGAAAGCGCAATACGCAGCGACGTCGGCATCCAGGGCCCCGCTACGGGACTATGAACAGCAAGGGCCGCACTGACTTTCGCAGCATTGGCCTTCAAGGTATTCACCCGTAAATCAATCGGCGCACGCTCACACAGGGCGGCTCCTTCCGCCCCTGCCCGCTTGCCGAACTGCCGTTCAAACACACCAACAAGCCAAGCCGGAACATTGGCTGCAACCGGCCACGGCACGCCACCTTGCGTGGACGACAGCGCTGCACGTTCGGTTTCGGAAAGAACCTGAGGTCCATGCGCCCCATCACTGAGCGCCGCAATCTCGTCGACACTCAATCCCCAACCGCCACGCAACACGCCCAAGACAACGTTCCGCGCCGCATCACCGCCACCCTGCACTCCGGCAGACAAGCGCTGGCGCAACCCGTCATACACCAGCGTTCCTATGGCATGCCGATCACCGGAGCCTGCAAAGCGATGTGCCTTGCCCCAATCCTTCAGTGCCTCCGATGCCGGGCGGTGCCGTGTCAGCACTTCGGTGAGA
>JANMEM010000003.1:0-2236 GCA_031376985.1 Hyphomicrobiales bacterium | reverse complement strand
CTGCTCACCCAATCACGCGATGCTGAAACCCTGGACATGACAGCTCTGAAAGTCGTCACCAAACGCGCACCCACGGATCAGGAAATGCAAGACCTGCTCTTCGCATGGAAGGTGGCAAAGCACGTCAAATCCAATGCCATCATCTTTGCCAAAAATGGCCGCACCACAGGCATTGGTGCGGGGCAAATGTCACGCATCGATTCCACGCGCATCGCCGTTTCAAAAAGCCTCGACGCCGCCAAGGCACAAGGCTGCAATGAACCAGATGCCAAAGGCTCGGTCCTTGCCTCCGACGCCTTCTTCCCCTTCCCGGATGGACTGGAAGCAGCAGTCGACGCCGGCGCCATCGCAATCATTCAACCCGGCGGCGCCATGAAAGACAACGACGTGATTGCAGCCGCCGATGCCCGTGGCTTGGCGATGGTGTTCACGGGCATTCGGCATTTCCGGCATTGATTATTCAATCACCACAGCAGTGCCCGCCGCCGTGACCATCAACATCGAGCCATTCTGACCCACGGTTTCATAATCCAGATCAACGCCTATGACCGCATTGGCTCCAAGCCTTGCGGCCTTGTCGGTCAACTCGGCAATCGCCGTCTGCCGCGCGTCATTCAGAACTTTTTCGTAGGAACCCGAACGCCCGCCCACAATGTCACGAATCGAGGCGAACAAATCCCGGAAAAGATTGGCTCCCAAAATGGCTTCGCCCGCCACCAGTCCCTTGTACGACGTAATGCGATGGCCTTCGACGGTATTGGTGGTGGTCACAAGCATGGTGGTTCACTCCTGTTCAAATGCGTAGCGCATATTGGAGATATCATACCAGACTTCAAATATGTTTGAAATTGGAGCGGGCGAAGGGATTCGAACCCTCGACCCCGACCTTGGCAAGGTCGTGCTCTACCCCTGAGCTACGCCCGCTTGGCGTTTCCAGTGGGCATCGGGTATTCGCCCTAGGAACGTTGGCCTTATTGCCTAATCCAAAATCAAATGCAATAGCTTCGCGCTCAAGAAAATCATCTCTTTGATAACAGGTGTTTAACCATGCCCGCCAGCCGCGAAGACCTCTTCCAGCGCTTTGCCGAACTCAATATCGAAACCAGAACAATGGATCACGCGCCGGTATTCACCGTCGAGGAAGCCAAACAGGTCCATGGTGACATGCCAGGCGGACATTGCAAAAATCTGTTCTGCAAAGATGAAAAAGGCGTGTTGTGGCTCATTGTGGCGCTGCAAGACTCGGTCATCAACCTGAAAGCCGCTCCCGCTAAAATCGGCTCTAAACGCCTCACCTTCGGCAAACCAGAATTGTTGATGGAGGTGCTGGGCGTTGAACCCGGCTCCGTCACCCCCTTTGGCCTCATCAACGACACCTCCCAGCGCGCCAACGTCATCTTGGATCAAGCCATGATGAATGTGCCACTCCTCAATTTTCACCCCCTGAAAAACACAGCCAGCACGGCCATTGCCTCAAAAGATCTTCTGACCTTCATACGCTCCTGCGGCCATGCGCCTCGCGTGGTGGCAGTCAGTGATCCCTGATCTTGCATCATGTCACCGGAACGCCCATTTATCTGTAACAATCCCTCTACTGAATTGACCATACAATGCTGAACATGACCGCCCCCAAATCCCTGATCAAAGACGCAACCGACGCCTCCTTCGTGGTCGACGTCATGGAAGCCTCAAAACAGCAGCCCGTATTGGTGGACTTCTGGGCGCCTTGGTGCGGCCCCTGCAAGCAGATGACGCCTGTCATCGAAAAGATCGTCAACGAAAACAACGGCAAGGTCAAACTGGTCAAGGTCAACATTGACGAAAACCCGCAATATGCAGGTCAGCTCCGCGTCCAATCCATTCCCGCCGTATTCGCATTCGTCGATGGCAGGCCTGTGGACGGCTTCATGGGCGCATTGCCCGAATCACAAATCCGCCAGTTCATTTCCCGCCTCAGCAAAATGGGGGGCCTTGCCGAACAGATTGCCGAAGTGCTGGGCATGGCCCGCGTGGCCTATGAGAAAAAAGAGTATGAAGCCGTGCTCGACATGGCCACGCAGGTTCTGGGCGCTGATCCTGCACAGGCTGAAGCCTGGGCATTAAAGGCCCGTGCTGAAATGGAAACGGAACAGCTTGAAGCCGCAGCCGCAACACTTGCAGCAGTTCCGGCAGAAAAACAAAACGACGCCCATATCATCAGTGCCAAGGCAGCACTCGATTTGGTGTTGAACCCTGT
>JANMEM010000568.1:0-2543 GCA_031376985.1 Hyphomicrobiales bacterium | reverse complement strand
ATACTGGGCAAGAATTTCAGATTTTCCGGCTTTCGCCGCAGCCTTGTGCAGTTCGTCCTTGTTGGTGCAGGCACCGACATCAACGGATTGTGATGCCACAACAGCAGCTGCCGCTGTTGCGGGCACCTTGTCTGTATGGTCAATCAAAACGGTCACTGCATTCACACCTTGTCGTAAATCACTTCGAGCGATGGTTTCTGGGTCAATACGCCGCCACACATGTCTTCAAGGCTGGCCGGATCAAGAACCACATCCCGCCCCGTCACATCGCTGGAAAAAAGCCCCAGCAATTCATCTTGGGTCAACGGCTTTGGACGAACCGGCGGTGCTTCACCTACATTGGTGCCAAGCAAGGCAAAAAGTGCGCCCCATTCACTATCCTTGGTTCCGATGATTTCGTAATTCGCACTTTTCTTGCGGATGTCGTCATTGGCGGGAATGGCTGCAAGAACTGGAATACCAACCTTATCGGCAAAGGCCTGGGCTTCACCGGTGCCATCATCTTTGTTGATGACGATACCAGCGACACCCACGTTGCCGCCGAGTTTGCGGAAATATTCAACAGCTGAACACACGTTGTTGGCCACGTAAAGCGACTGCAAATCATTTGAGCCGACAACAATCACTTTTTGGCACATGTCACGGGCAATCGGCAGACCAAAGCCGCCACACACCACGTCACCCAAAAAGTCTAGCAACACATAGTCAAAGCCCCATTCATGGAAGCCGAGCTTTTCGAGAAGTTCAAAGCCATGAATGATGCCGCGACCACCACAGCCACGGCCCACTTCCGGCCCGCCGAGTTCCATGGCAAACACGCCATCGCGCTTGAAGCAGACGTCGCCAATCTTGACCTCTTCGCCAGCCAATTTCTTTTTCGCAGAGGTTTCAATAATTGTCGGGCAGGCGCGACCACCAAACAACAGCGATGTGGTGTCGCTTTTCGGGTCACAGCCAATCAGCAACACACGTTTGCCCTGCTGCGCCATCATGTAGGACAAATTGGCGAGTGTGAAGCTTTTGCCAATGCCACCTTTTCCGTAAATGGCAATAACCTGAGTTTCTTTCTTCACTTCGCCAGTGTGCACGGGATCAGGCTCTATGGCCGCCTCTGCCCGAAGTTGCTCGGCATCCGTCAGAAAACTGTGGTTGAAAGTATTCATTAAAACGCTCTCCAATCGAGCACCATCTTCAGGCACCCGGCGTGACCAAAAGCAGTGTCGTAAGCCTGATGTGCATCAGCAGCCGGGCTGCGATGGGTAATAAGTTCACCCAGTGAAAGTTTTTTGCTGGCGATCAGATCAAGCACTGCCGTCAAATCTTTCGGCTCCCATTGAGCCGCGATACGAATGCTGGCTTCACGCATGAAGGCTGGCGGAAAAACGAAATGCAGTGGCTCCGCATAGAACCCCGCCAACACAATCTCGCCACGGCGAACCAGATGCGTCATGCAGCGGTCAAGGATGTGTGTATCGCCGCTGGCATCGACGATGCAGCTGTAGTCTTTGCGCGTATCACTATTGGAGCTGATGACTTGGTAGCCATCTCCTCCGGTTTGCCGGGATGTTTGGGTTTCCCAAACTGTTGGCGTTCCACCCAAAGCCACCACGATGCGGGCGATCAAACGACCAAGAACGCCGTGCCCAACAATCAGGTCTGGCATGCCGCCAAGTGTAACTGCGTGATGAGCCGTTGCGGCCAGAGCCAACAATGTTCCGTTTTCACCAAGCGACTCGTCAATTTTGGTCAGCTTTGCAGGCGCAATGGCAATGCGTTTTGCAGCGCCACCGAAAAGTCCGCGTACCGGGCCGTAACAATTGGCTCCTGGAACAAAAACCAGATCGCCTTCGGCAAATCCAGACTTTTTGGGAGATTTGGCCACACGGGCAACAGTTTCATAACCCGGCACCAGTGGATAACCCATGCCGGGAAACACAGGCATGTCACCGGTCCACAACAGGCGCTCTGTACCCGTGCTGATGCCACTGAAACTGACATCGACGATCGTGTATGATTCGTCTTGCGGTATGAGCGGGAGTGTTTGGAGAGACAGCTGTCCGGGAGAGGTAAAAACAACGGCTGTTGTGTCCATTTTCAGTCCCCTCCCCTTGAATTCTGCGCTTCTGTCATTGTGACGAGGCATCTTATAGTGTCAGCTTAACTTGACACTTATCTTTGTCAACAATCTTTTACAGTCCTGTCTTGTTGCATTGCAGCGTCATCACGCCGGTGATCAGCGGCATATCAGTCCGCCACAATTTGGGCCGATCAAACCCCGCTTGAGCCCCGAGCTTTGCAATCTCTGAAACCGTACGTGTCCGGCCCTGCCCCATGGCTGCGAAGTACAAGCCGAAATAGGCATCGGTCACGCGCGCCGTTGCAGCAATTCCGGAAAACGGTTCGGCAATCAACAAAACCGTGTCGGGCCCGCACGCTGATCTGATGTTGCGCAACATCGCCAATACCGCATCATCATCATGATCATGGATGACGCGTACTACGGATATGATGTCCATGCCTTTTGGCAGTGAGTCTTGGCGAAA
>JANMEM010000157.1:0-3639 GCA_031376985.1 Hyphomicrobiales bacterium | reverse complement strand
TTCTCAAAAGTCGTGCAACTGATCGCCGATGGTGAGGGTGTGGAACTTGAAGCGTCACGGCTGTGGAGCGCATTCCAAAGTGAATATCTCGACACCAATGGTCGCTATGGCTTCATCGAACACAAGGCAGCGTCAGACCACGGCCAACAACCGATCACCGCCAAGATCACGGTCGACGGTGACATCAAAACCATCAAGGGCCAAGGCAACGGTCCCATCGACGGCTTCTGCGATGCACTCCGCAAAGAAACCGGCCTCGCCTTCGACGTGGTCGACTATCGCGAACACACCATGAGCCACGGCGCCAATGCAAGTGCCGTGGCCTACATGGAATTGCGCCTGCCGGATGGCGGAACGATTTTTGGCGTGGGTATCGACAAAAACATCGTGGTGGCGTCGCTGAAAGCCGTCGTCAGCGGAGTTAATCGCGCTATGCGCTAAACTCTCTTCCCCGCCCTTGATGGCGGGGCAGGGGCGGGGTGAAGGCAACAGGCTCGGAAGTCATAAATGATTTGGAATATTATACGAAAGCAGAAGTTAAATGCACTGTCACCGAAAACCCGAAAACATTCGGAAACATCAAAAGAATTTGTTGATTGAGTTGGTTGTCTGGTACTGGTGATCAGGAATGGAAAGAAAAATCATGCGTTTTATTTGTCTCATTGTGACTGTCCTTGGACTGCTGATTTCAAGCTCAATGGCAATTGCAGCGTCGCCCGGTACTTTGATTTCCTCAGAGTCTGTTGCGGCTGCACCGAAAGGCATGCGAGCTTGGCGAATCCAATACTGGACGACCAGCGACAAAGGCAAGCTGATCAAGGTCACTGGAATGGTAGTTGCACCACAAGCGCCGCCCACACCGAGGCAGCGACGTGTTATCGCCTGGACCCATGGAACCTGGGGCGTTGTCAACAAATGTGCGCCTTCTATTAGCTCAAACTTTTTCGCCGCCACTCCGGGCATCGCGGAAGCCATTGCCCAGGGCTTTGTGATCGCGGCACCAGACTATCCAGGTCTCGGCAGTTCAACGTCCCATGCTTACCTGGGTGGTGTGGAAGCCGCCAATTCGACGCTTGATGCTGTTCGAGCCACCCGGCAACTCGCCGGTGCTGGAAGTGGTACGCGCTTCGTTGTCTGGGGTGAATCACAGGGTGGACACGCCGCTTTGTGGACGGCCCGGCGGGCGCGTGCCTATGCGCCTGATCTGCAATTGCTCGGTGCCGCAGCTGCTGCACCTCCGACGGATCTGGCAGCGAACCTCAGGGCAGGAAGTGATCCTTCGGTACGCGCGTTTCTGACCGCCTTCACCGCCTATAGCTGGTCACGCCATTACGGCGCTTCCCTCGCCAGTCTGGGTAATCGATCTACGCAGGGCATAATCACGCGACTGGCCCAGAACAACTGCATTGAGCTTGGAAAGAAACCACGTCTTGGAACAATCATTGGTGTGTTGGCGCTTCGAAAGGCCCTCAGGAATGTAGACCTCGGCACCACAAAGCCTTGGTCTGATTATGCGCGGCGGAACAGCGTGGCTACGATGCCGGACGATATTCCGCTGCTGATTGCGCAAAATCCGAACGACAAGATTGTCGATGCAAAGGTCACAAGATCGTTTGCCAAGCGCATCTGTCGTGGCAAAGTCCGTTTGTTATTTGTGCCAATATCAGGACAGGGTCACGAGACAAGCGCCAAGGATTCGGCTTCGACCACGTTGGACTGGGCAGCTTCGCGCTTTGTGAAAGCACAGGCCCCCAGCAACTGTGGTCAGTTCTGAGGCTATTCACAAGAGAGTTCGCAGTAGGTGGCTTTGCCGACAAGTAAGTGAAGTAACCTCAATGTCGTTCGATCACTTTGTGGCATAGTGTGTCGCAGGGCCGAAGCTTCCACCACTGATGGCGCGGAGAATCGTGTCGGAAACTTTGTTGAATTCTACTTCAATGTTTTTGAAGCCGAGCATTGCAAGCTGTTGCGTGTAGTCATTTCGGTGTTCGATGTCGGCAAGAATGAGGTGGCCGTTAGGTTTCAGCACTCGGTGCATTTCAGCGATGGCCTGTATCCGATCTGCTGCGCTTGGCAAATTATGCACCACCCAGTGGGAGATAACGACGTCAAAAATTTTGTCGCCGTAGGGAAGGTTTCGCATGTCGGCGGTACCGACATTAACGCGGTCACTCACCCCCTCAATGCGGGCATTTTCCAGTGCGGCCTCAGGGGTATTGGCGGATTGATCACTTGTCTGCCAGATATCGATGCCTGTGGCTTTACCTGTCGTCAATCGTTTTGCGGCACCGATGAGCATAAGGCCGCGACCACAACCGATGTCGAGAACCTGTTCATCACCGCACCACGGAATATGGGTTAGAATGGTATGCCGTGTTTTGACCTTGATGGCTTTCCTCCACACCAACATAAGCGTGCCCATCCCGAGCAGATAGACCGTTGCCAAGGTGCCAAGCGGGGTAATTACAAATCGCCAAGTGGGAAGCATCAATAAGATGGCTGCTGTCAGCAGTGCAGCCATTAAGCCTGCCGCAAAGAAAAAACGCAGCAAACCAGGAGCGTCAATGCCGTAGTCAGGTTTTAACTGTTGTGGATTTGATGAAGGGTTCATGGCATGCCAAATGTAAGGAGAATTAGGTAGTCTTAATTAGACTACTTAGGTCATGTGGTGGTTCAACACAAGCGGCGCGGTCGAAAAGCGGCAACAGGAATGGATTTAACAACGGCCGACGTTGTTGTTCTAAGTCTTCTTGTGGAGCGACCCATGCATGGTTACGACTTGATCACAGAGTATGACCGTCAGGAAGTCGTTGATTGGGCATCTGTTTCAAAAGCACAGGTTTATTACGCATTGCGCAAACTTGAAAAAGCCAAACTGATAAAGGGGCGCGTAGAAGCTGGTCAATCGCGTGATCGAATTATTTACGAGACTACGGCACAAGGGCATGTCAAGCTTAAAATGAATTTGGTCCATGAGAATTGGGCAAGAGCGCGAGTTGCTCAACCTTTTGCGACGTGGCTGGGTCTTTCTATTCACCTCGATGAAGTCGCTCGCCGTAAAATTCTTTGTGCAAGGCAAGTCTTCTTGTTTGCCGAAATTGGGCGCGAGAGAGAAAGTCTGGTTTACATCAAGACTCTTCCAAGTAAGCGTGCTCAAGCAGGTGTTGAAATCGTCTCTTTGGTTATCAAACAATTGGAGGCAGAAGTTTTGTGGCTGGCGGACCTGTTGGACTCAACAAATCACCATTGACAAATGATCTTTTGAAAATCGATAAGGCTACACTATATCGCAATAACCAAAGAACCCTCAAAACAACTCCTGCCGCGCCTTGCTCAGCATGAACCCATGCCCATCCGCATTCTTGCAGGTCAGGCCGGCTTCGGTGCTTTCGCAGGTGAGTTGGCCGTAGGAGAAGGTTTCGCCGTAGGGGACGATGGTTGATTGGTGGTCGCGGACGGTGTCGCCTGTGCAGATCAGTTGCGCTTCGCCTGTATCCTTCATGGAGAAACGCTGGCCCCATTCAAGGTCGCAGTCGGCTGGGCGTTCGGGCAGTGTGCTGAAGGTGGTGACGTCGATGATTTCACATTCGATTGACGCATCAGCCGATGACACGAGGCAGTGAATGTTGTCAGACGGAG
>JANMEM010000527.1:0-11077 GCA_031376985.1 Hyphomicrobiales bacterium | reverse complement strand
CGCATTCCCGTTGGCAAAACACCATTTGCGCCGTCGCCGAAGCAGTCTGAGATTAATGCGATCATCATTGCGGAAGCCAAGAAGGGTCTCCGCGTCGTGCGTCTCAAAGGTGGCGACCCTTATGTGTTCGGTCGCGGTGGCGAGGAACAGGCGGCACTTGAAGCAGAAGACATCGCAGTTGATGTGGTGCCGGGCATTACAGCCGCACTGGGTTGTGCAGCTTCCCTGAAAATTCCACTGACACAACGCGGGCACAATCGTTCCATTACATTGCTGACAGCCTCCAGTGAGACGGGCATTGCCGATCAGGACTGGCAATCCCTTGCCAAACCCGGTCAGGTTTTGGCGATCTATATGGGTGTGCATGCAGCAGGCACTATTTCGGCGCAATTGCTGGATGCTGGCATGAAACCCTCAACACCTGTCACAGTGATTGAAAACGGAACCCGGCAGGATGAGCGTGTGCTTCACACAACTGTTGGCAATCTCTGGGACACTGTGCACACGGCAGGCATTCAAGGTCCGGCATTGATCTATGTGGGCCTGTCAAAATTGAAAGCCACGGGTGAGGTGGTTCCCTTCCCGATACGTGAAGATATTCAACAAGCAGCTTTAAGAGCGGTATCATGAGCACAATTGAAAAAGGTCAAGTGATGACAGCCAACCGTTTGCGTGATGGGGACGTTGTATTCCTCACCCGTTCAGGTGACTGGGCTCTGGCCATTGATAACGCAGTATTGGCGCAGGAGCCGCAGGCCCTCGCAGCCTTGGAACTGCGCGCCAAGGCAGACGAAAAGGCCAACTTGGTAACAGGTGCCTATCTGTTCGACGCTGAACGGGTTGATGGCAAAATTCGTGCGTCTCATATCCGCGAACGCATTCGCGCACAGGGTCCAACAGTACGTTTGGATCTCGGCAAACAGGCGGAAGGAACGGCAGGAAATTTTGCCGCTGTTGAGGGATAAGACATGTATCGCTACGATGAATTCGACCACAGTTTCGTGCAGCAGCGCACGGCGCAATTCCGCGATCAGGCCAATCGCCGTTTGAAGGGCGAATTGACGGAAGAGGAATTCCGCCCGCTGCGTTTGATGAATGGTCTGTATTTGCAACTGCATGCCTATATGCTGCGCGTGGCTGTGCCCTATGGCACCTTGTCCTCCAAACAAATGCGCCGCTTGGCTTATATCGCTGACAAGTGGGACCGTGGTTATGGACACTTCACCACACGACAAAATATCCAATACAACTGGATCAAACTCGAAGATACTGCGGATATTCTGGAAGCTTTGGCCGAAGTCGAAATGCATGGGATTCAAACCTCAGGCAACTGCATTCGCAATGTGACGACGGACCATTGGGCGGGTGCCGCCGCAGATGAAATTGCTGACCCCCGCCCGATTGGCGAATTGCTGCGTCAGTGGTCGTCATTGCACCCTGAATTTTCCTTTCTGCCACGCAAGTTCAAGATTGCTGTGACGGGAGCGCCGAATGATCGTGCAGCCGTAAAGGTCCACGATATTGGTTTGCGTCTGCACAAGAACGACAAAGGTGAAAACGGCTGGGAAGTGATGGTTGGAGGTGGCCAGGGCCGCACACCAATGATCGCTGTCACCGTGCGGGAATTCCTGCCGGAAATACAGCTCATTCCCTATATCGAAGCCATTATGCGCGTCTACAATCTCTATGGCCGCCGCGATAACAAGTACAAGGCGCGCATCAAGATTTTGGTGCACGAAATCGGCGCTGAGAAATTCCGTTCAGAAGTCGAATCGGAATACGCCCGTCATCCAGCACAAACCACCGAAGTTGATGCGCTTGAATTGGCCCGAATTTCAAAATATTTCGCCATGCCATCGCTGGAAAAGCAGTCACGTTTTGCTCCGCATTTTGAAGATGCGAAGTTCAAGAACAAGGATTTTGCGCGCTGGGCCAAGAACAATCTCGCGGCACATCAAGTTGATGGCTATACCATTGTCAACATTTCGCTGAAACCTGAAGGCGGTATTCCAGGCGATGCAACAGGCGAACAAATGCGTGTGATGGCAGATTTGGCTGAACGTTACTCGCATGATGAATTGCGTGTGTCCCACGCCCAGAACATTGTGCTACCTCATGTAAAACTTGAAGACGCCTATACAATATGGCAACAGCTTTTGAAGGCTGAACTGGCCGCTGCCAACTACGGTTTGTTGGGTGACATTATCGCCTGCCCTGGCCTTGACTATTGTGCTTTGGCAACAGCTCGCGCCATTCCGGTTTCGCAAGCCATTTCGCGCAAATTCGCTGACATGGACACGCAGGAAAAATACGGCCCGTTGAAAATCAACATTTCAGGCTGCATCAATGCCTGTGGACACCATCATGTGGGCCACATCGGTATTCTGGGTCTTGATAAAAAAGGCGAAGAATATTTCCAGATTACACTTGGCGGATCCTCAGGTGACAAAGCGTCAATCGGCAGTATCTTGGGGCCAGGCTTTGCCGCAGACGAAGTGCCGGATGCCATCGAAAAAATTCTCAACACCTATGTAAGTTTGCGCCAGCCCGGTGAAGAGTTTCTCGCTGCCTATCGTCGTGTTGGCCCACAACCATTCAAGGACGCGCTCTATGCCGCTGCTTAAAAACAACAACTTCATCAACGACACATGGAACGCCGTAGGAGATGACGATGTCATTTCTGAAGGTGCTCGCGTCATCGTTTCGTTGACGCGGCTGCAACGGGATTGGGACACACTTGCCCGCCACACCGGCATGCTGGGCGTGGTGATACCGAACAATGCCGATGAACGTGCACTGGCACCTTATTTTGCGCAAGTTGCACTCGTTGTTGTAAACTTCCCGGCCTTTACCGATGGACGTTCCTACAGCCAGGCGCGGCAACTTAGGCTTGACGGCTATCGTGGTGAAATCCGAGCCACGGGCAACATTCTGCCGGACCAGTTGCAATTCATGCTGCAAGTCGGTGTGGATAGTTTCGAAGTCAGCGAACGCTTCGCGCTGGAAGACTGGCAAAAAGCCGCACTGCAAATGCAATTGACCTATCAGCTTGGCTACAATCGCGCAGGTGTTGAACGCGAAGTGTGGTCGCAGCGCCACCAGGGTTTTGCAGCATGGGAGGAACAACCCCATGCCGGATGATCAACGTACATTGAATCTGAACGACATCGTTGAAGGTTATGCTGGGCTTGAGGGTCGGCAACTGGTTTCGTCTGTGATCAAAAACCATTCCGGTCGCGTGGCCTTGTTGTCTTCATTTGGTGCTGAGTCATCAGTGTTGCTTCACATGGTGTCTGAACTCGCGCCCAACTTGCCGGTGCTGTTTCTTGATACAGAGAAGTTGTTCCCTGAGACACTTGCCTACCGGGATCAATTGGTACGCGAACTGGGCCTCACCAACCTCCAAAATATTCATCCGGACCCGGACGATTTGGAGCGGGTTGACCCCGACGGCATTTTGCACACCTTCGACAAAGACCTGTGCTGTCACTTTCGCAAGACCGTGCCGATGCAAAAGGCCTTTGCAGATTTCGACATTATTATCTCAGGCCGCAAGCGATTTCACGGTGCAACCCGCAGTGACCTGCAATTCATCAGCGTGCAGGACGGAAAGGTGAAGATTGAACCTCTCGCAGGTTTTTCAGCCCTTGACCTGAACAACTACATGATCACACATCACTTGCCCTCGCATCCTCTCAAGTTGCAAGGCTTCCGTTCCATTGGCTGTGTGCCCTGCACCACCCAAGGTGGAACGGATGACGATCCGAGAGCAGGCCGCTGGGCTGGCTCCGACAAGACTGAATGCGGCATTCATTTCTCCGTCAATGGCGAAGTGGTGCGCACCGAAACCCGCCAGGCGGCAGGCGTCTGATCAACTGTTACATTTGAAAAGGCGGACTCATGTCTGAATTCTGGACTTTTGCCATTGTGGGTTTTTTGGCCCAGTTGATTGATGGTACTCTTGGCCTTGGCTTTGGCATCATCTCGGCTTCGGTTTTACTTGGCCAAGGCATCGCGCCAGCTTTGGTTTCTGCAAGCGTAAACGCTGCAAAAATTCCAACTACGGCGACTGCTGCTCTATCACATTTCGTAAACAAAAATCTCGACTGGAGCATCGTCATCGCCCTTGCGGTATTTGGTGGATTTGGCGGCGTATTGGGCATGTTGCTACTCACCAGTCTGAAAGGCAAAGCGCTGACAACTTTGGTCACAGGTTATCTGTTCCTGATCGGTGGCTTGATTATCTGGCGTGGCTATAAGGGATCGTCGCCTCGCGTTCTCCCGGCAACTTGGAAACGCCTGATTGGCTTTGCTGGCGGGCTGATTGAAGGCATTGGTGGAAGCTGGGGACCGGTCGTTACCACAAGCTTGCTGGGATCCGGTGTGCCATCACGCTTTGCCATTGGTTCCAGCAATTTCGCAGAGTTCATTGTCAGTGTGGCTGTCTTCACTGGCTATCTGGTGGCCTTTTATGTTGGTCATTGGGAAGGCGGAACTGACTGGAAATCTGTAGCTTACCCCGTAGCAGGTCTGGTCATCGGCGGCTTGCCAGCTGCAATAGCTGGAGGCTGGCTTTCACGGATCGCGCCAAGCCGGGCGTTGACGATTGCAGTTGGTGTGCTTGCAATATCAATTGGCATCTATCGGCTGTTTTAGTTTTTAACGATCTGATCCAGCGACTGGAGTGTCTTCAATAATTCTTCCAACTGCTCAAGCGGCACCATATTTGGTCCGTCGGATGGTGCATTGTCCGGGTCTTGATGGGTTTCGATAAAAACCCCAGCCACGCCCACGGCAATGGCTGCGCGAGAAAGCACCGGTACCATATTTCTGTCGCCACCAGATGAAGTACCCTGCCCGCCCGGCTGTTGCACCGAATGCGTTGCATCAAAAATGACTGGTGCGCCGGTCTCTGCCATGATTGGCAGGGAGCGCATGTCAGACACCAGCGTGTTGTAGCCAAAACTCGCGCCGCGCTCGGTGAGCATCACGTTGGGATTGCCGCTTTCCGTAACCTTGGCCGCAACATTTTTCATGTCCCAGGGAGCGAGGAATTGACCTTTCTTGATATTGACCACGCAGCCGGTTTTTGCAGCAGCCACCAGCAGGTCGGTCTGACGGCACAAAAAAGCAGGAATTTGCAATACGTCGATGACGGGTGCAAGCACAGCACATTGTCCGATTTCATGAACATCCGTCAGCACAGGCAAACCGAGTTGTGACTTGATTTCAGCAAACACCGCCAGGGATTTTTCCAGACCCAACCCGCGTGTGCCTTTCAGGCTGGTGCGGTTGGCCTTGTCGAATGAAGATTTGTAGACAAGGCCAATATTCAAGCGCGCACAGATTTCTTTCAACGCTGTGGCCATCATCAAGGCATGGTCCCGGCTCTCCATCTGGCAGGGTCCGGCGATGAGGCTGAACGGCAAGTGATTGCCAAAACGAGTGGTGCCGACGGTGACGATGTTGTTCATATGCTTTGCTTTGGATAAACGAGGAAGGTACCAGAGCCGTGGGCATAAAGCTTGCCGGCGCTATCTGCAACCTTGGCCTCAGCAGTCAACATCGTGCGTCCCGCATGCAACACGGTGGCAGTTGCTGTGAGTAGACCCGTACCCAGATCAATCTTCCGGACGAATTTCACATTGAGATCAATGGTGCCATAACCTGTACCTTGCGGCAGTTTGCTCATCACAGCACAACCCAAAACCGTGTCAATCAAGGTGGCAACAAAACCGCCATGCATCCGCCCCATGGAGTTTTCAAACTTCATCTCCGGAAGCGCGGTCACCGCTGCCTTGCCATCAGCAATCGAAACAACAGTCTGATTCATCAGCTTGAGCATTGGCCCGGTTTCGCCAGCATTGATTCGCGCAATGGTATCGTCAACAAGTGTCATTGTTTTCTTGCTTTCTCAGTTGGAGGCAAAGCCACAGCAGGCAATGTATTGGCAAAACTCGTTGCAGGAAATGCCGCCATGACGGCCATGCGGATATCGCTTGAAACCTGCGCCGCCTCAAACACGTCTCGCACATGGCCGTGCAAATCAAACTCCAAACCCTGATGATGAATTTGTAAAAGCTGAACAGTTGGCGGCGGATGGCGCATGACTTTCGGATGCTCCTGCAATAGCACCAATAGCTTCTTGGAGGTGGCTTCAACATCAATATTATGCGCAAAAGCGATGTTCACGCCAAAACGGCCCACACTGTCCCTGTGTGTCCAGTTTCTCACAGCACCAGAAATGAGGTTCGAATTCGGAACGATGATGGTGCAACTGTCGAAAGTTTCAATTTCAGTGGAACGCACATTGATTTTCTTGACGATGCCCTCGCCCGCAGTCGTTACAATCCAGTCGCCTACCCGCACGGGTCGCTCTGCCAGTAAGATAAGGCCTGAAACAAAATTGTTGGTGATGGATTGAAGTCCAAGACCAATACCAACGCCAAGCGCACCGAACACAATCGCCAGGCTGGAAAAATCAAGGCCCGCAGCACTGAGTGCGAACAAACCTGCGAGACTATAGCCTGTGTAACCTGCCATAGCCCGCAGGGAGTTTTGCACGCCCTTGTCCATTTGCGTGTCGGCGAGCACGCGGCGGTCAAGCCAACGTGTCACATATTTGGTTGCAGTGAGCCCCAAACTCAGGACCGCAAATGCGATAGCCAGCGCTTTGGGAGAAAGCGTAATGTTGCCAATCGGAATACCCTGGCTAAGGCTGGTCAGAAAGCTTGAAACATCGAACAACACGACGGTCCAAAGTGCGATCAGTGACAGCAGTCCGACGATAACCAGAACCGCATCCACGAAGCTGCGCAACACAAGTACGAGACGCAAAATACCTTGCTCGCTCCAATGCGTAATGCCGCGAATGGTGTGGCCAGTGCGGGAATGTGGATCATTCGCAGCAGCAGAAAGCGCGTCGACAAATGCGTGAATGATGCCAAGCGCCACAACAAGAATGGCCGTATCAAGCAAGTTGCCCGCAATAAAATAGGACAGTGCAATAAAACCGAACAACAATGCCAGCAAAGCCACTGTCAGCAGCAGCCACCACAGCGGCATGAAGTTCACGAACCATGTCAGGAAATAGGGCGTGCCCTGCCCCGCCAGTTCCTTGCCCGCTTCACGGTTTACCAACGCAAGCCCGATGCCGATCAAGACGATGAGAACAAGTGCCGAGAAGGCTGACTGTCCAACGGCAAAGCTGACGGGCAGATTGATGGACGAGGCAAAGGCAGAGACTTGGTCGCCAAAACCGTAAACGACATAGGCCAAGACAACGATGATGACCAATAAACGCGCAGCTGAATTGTTGATCGCCACCAGGCGCCAGGTTGCGTCACGGGGAGATGTCACGAAATAGATCAGGCCGCCGTAAAGCAACGCCGATTCAAGTGCCGCATAGAGTACGGTCAAAAGGTTGTTGATAGGTGCTGTGAGGTAACCTGAAACGTCCAGTGCCGCATTCACAAAAAACAGGACCGCCGTGAGCATCAGCAGGTATTTCAGATAGCTCCAGATGACATGCCACAGCTTGTTCAATCCGGACGGAATTTCCCCACCCACAGAATAGACCGGAAATCCAAGTCGCGTCATCAACCATGGCAGCAAGTGATACAACAACAAGCCAATCGCAAGAAGTCCCGCAGGCAACAGCAATAGCCCCGAAGCATTGGTGCGGCCTTGGGCGTCGCTCAGGCCTTTGGCATATAGCTCACCCACGCGGGCATGTAATAGTGCCCCGCCATCCCAGGTATTTGCCCAAAGTGTTGGGCTGAGGATGGATTTATCAGCTTTGAAAACGCGTTGCAGAAACTGGCCACGCTGCAAGTTGGTCAACCGTGCCAAAACCTGATCGGCTTCGAGCCCTACGAGCACAAATTGCTTTTGCGCCGCCGTGGCACGGGCCAGCTGGATATTCAACTCCTTGCGCTGTGTTGCAATGCTGTCGGCCTCAGGCAATGCAGGGTCAGGTGGAGGTCCAAGACCTTTGACTTGTGTGGCAAGTTCGTTCAACGGACCAGAAGCATTGTCCGCACCCACCCCCGCTGCGGCCCGCAATTTTTCCAGCGTTGTCCGTTGCGACGCCAATGCGTCATCCTGCAAGGTTCCACCGTCAATGCGGCCTGCAACACCCCGAAGTTGGGCTTGAAGCAAAATAGCCGACCGCTCTGCATCCTTCAGTTTGTTTTCATCATAGGCCTGAGCGGGCGCAAAAACTACCAGCAGCAAAACGGCCGCCAGAAAAAAACGAATGACCGCCCGCGCTGTCACACCAACCGACTCTGCACCACGGCAGCTTCGATGAAGGAAGCAAACAACGGGTGCGGCTCGAAAGGTTTGGATTTCAGTTCAGGGTGATATTGCACGCCAATGAACCACGGGTGATCTGCATATTCCACGGTTTCGGGCAGCAAGCCATCCGGCGACATGCCGGAAAATTTCAGACCAGCTTTTTCCAATTGCACACGGTAGGCGGTGTTGACCTCATAACGGTGGCGATGACGTTCAGAAATATGCGTGTCGCCATAGATTTCAGCGATATGGCTACCTTTTTCCAAGGTGGCATTATAAGCGCCAAGCCGCATGGTGCCGCCCAAATCGCCACCCGATGCACGGATTTCGATTTCGTTGCCCTTCATCCATTCCTTCATGGTGCCGACAACAGGTTGCTTGGTCGCGCCAAACTCTGTTGAACTGGCGTCGGCGATGCCACACAGGTTTCGTGCAGCTTCAATGCAGGCCATTTGCATGCCAAAGCATATGCCGAAATAGGGCACGTTGCGGGTGCGGGCAAAAGTCGCCGCTTTGATTTTACCCTCTGCACCGCGTTCACCAAAACCGCCCGGTACCATGATGCCGTGCACACCTTCCAGGAACGGAGTCGGATCTTCATTTTCGAAAACCTCTGACTCGATCCACTCAAGGTTCACCTTCACATTATTGGCAATGCCGCCATGGATGAGTGCTTCTTTCAACGATTTATAAGCATCAAGCAGGCCGGTGTACTTGCCAACAACCGCAATTGTCACTTCACCTTCCGGCTGCGTGATGCGGTGCATGATGTCATCCCAAACCGCAAGGTCAGGTTTCTTCGCGTCGACAATGCCAAAGGCGTCCAGGACTTCCTGATCCAAACCTTCCGCGTGGTAAGCGCGGGGAACATCATAGATCGAAGCAACATCGAGGGCCTGAATCACAGCTGTCGGTCGCACGTTGCAAAAGAGCGCAATCTTTTTGCGTTCGTTCAATGGAATTTCCCGATCTGCACGACACAATAAAATATCGGGCTGGATACCTATTGAACGCAGTTCTTTGACTGAATGCTGCGTTGGCTTGGTTTTCAGTTCACCTGCGGTGGGAATCCAAGGCAGCAGCGTCAAATGAATGAAGATGCAACTGCCGCGTGGCGACTCTTGGCCAAACTGCCGGATCGCTTCAAGGAAAGGCAGGCCTTCAATGTCACCAACCGTGCCACCAATTTCCACCAACACGAAATCAAATGCGTCATTGCCGGAGCCAATAAAGTCTTTGATGGCGTCTGTAACATGCGGGATGACTTGAACAGTGCCACCGAGGAAATCGCCCCGGCGTTCCTTGGCAATGATCTCCTGATAGATCCGGCCAGTGGTAATGTTGTCGTCCTTGGTGGCGTGACGCCCGGTGAAACGCTCGTAATGTCCAAGGTCAAGGTCCGTCTCGGCACCGTCGTCGGTCACAAAGACTTCGCCGTGCTGATACGGACTCATAGTACCCGGGTCTACGTTGAGATAGGGATCAAGTTTGCGAATGCGCACCTTGAAACCACGGGATTGCAATACGGCAGCCAATGCTGCTGCAGCGAGGCCTTTTCCAAGGGAAGAAACCACGCCGCCAGTGATGAAGATATAACGCGCCATGGGAGCCTCTTCTATCTGCGTGACGCGACGATTCGAAGCGCTGAATTTACTTATGTTTAAACGCCTGTGGAAAGAACCGTGAAACAGATATTTGTTTCACGGATCAACATCAAAGCGCAGGCGATCAGTTGACCGGAGCAGCAGGCGCGGCAGGCTTCGCCGGAGCCTGTTGGCCCAGATTCGGCAGATTTGCGTCACCACTTGGTGGTGGAGCTGCTTCACCCGTTGTTGCCGGAGCAGTTTCAAACACCGACTTGCTGGTTCCGGTCCTTGTAGCCAAGATTGTCAGCGCAATTGAAGTTGCAAAAAAACAGACCGCCAAAATCGCAGTCATACGTGTCAGGCCGTTGCCAACGCCGCGCGCTGAAAACAAACTGCCACCACCTGCACCTGAACCGCCAATACCCAAGGCACCGCCTTCGGAACGCTGCAGTAAAATCGTTCCAATCAGAACGACGGCGATGATCAGGTGAATGACAAGAAGCAGATTTTGCATGGTCTATCCAATGTTGTTGCAGGCGCTTTAGCGGTTAAGTGGGGGTGATGCAAGTCATGCGCAAGCCTGCTTCACGCGTCTCGGCTGTAGCGGAAGGTGCAGCACTTTGCGCCTGCCATGATGGTTTGTGCCCGTTCCAATTTCATGCCGGGGTCATAGCCTTGGCAAAACCCGGCGTCACGGTTGCAGGATAACAAATGACCAATTTCACCCAGTCCCATGGCTTTGTATGTTTCGGCATAACGGCAGCGGGTAACGTTGAAATCGAACTTTGTATCTGATTGCTCAAGCACTTCAATTTCAAGAGAACCGTTTTGGGTCCATAGTTCATAGAGCTTCACGAAATCTGCCATGGAAGGTTTGCCGCCTTCAGCCTTTGCAGCAAAGGCCCGACCTTCAGCAATTGCCGCATGGGAAATGGCTGCATCCAATATTTGGGATGCACGATCAACGCCCAGTTGCTTCACCAGTTCCGCATGTATCGGACCAATAACTTCTGCCTGAAGCTGACGCTTGAGCAGAACCGGAACTTGAAGCGTGTTCTCAAGTGTCACATGTAAGCCTTTATGATTCCAATGAAATCAGCCGCTTTCAAACTCGCACCACCCACCAGAGCGCCGTTGACATTGGCAGCCCCCATAAGTTCCACAGCATTCGATGGCTTGACAGAACCACCATA
>JANMEM010000496.1:0-2660 GCA_031376985.1 Hyphomicrobiales bacterium | reverse complement strand
AGGGGCCACCCTCCTCACGCTTTTCGACCATGTGCTGCACGGCACCGGAGCCCACATTTTTCAAAGCGGCCAGCGAATAGACCACCGCTCCATCCTTGACGCCGAATTCGACCCCGGATGCGTTCACAGAAGGTGGCACGATGGGCAGCTTCAGACGTTGGACCTCTTGCTTCAACAGCATCAGTTTATCGGTGTTGCCCATATCCAATGTCATTGACGCAGCGAGAAATTCAACGGGGTAGTTGGCCTTCAGGTAAGCGGTTTGATAGGAGATGTAAGCATATGGTGCGGAGTGGGATTTGTTGAATCCATACTCCGCGAATTTGGCGCAGGCATCGAACACGGCATTGGCCAGTTCTTCTGTTACATTATTGGCGATGGCCCCCTTGATGAAGGTTTCCCGCTGGGCGTCCATTTCGGATTTTATTTTTTTACCCATGGCGCGGCGCAAAAGATCAGCCTGGGCCAGAGTATAGCCTGCCATGTCGCGGGCGGTTTGTTGCACCTGTTCCTGGTAGGTGATGATGCCGAAGGTTTCCTTCAGGATGGGTTCCAGAATGGGGTGGAGATAGACCACAGCCTCCTTGCCCAACTTGCGGGCACAATAGGACGGAATATTGGCCATGGGGCCGGGCCGATAGAGCGCAACAAGTGCAATCAAATCTTCAAAGCGGTCAGCCCGCATGGCGCGCACGGCATCACGCATTCCCGCACTTTCAAGCTGGAACACGCCCATGGTTTCACCTTGCGCCAGCATGGCGTAAGTCGGGCCATCATCGAGAGGAATTTTGCTGGCGTTGAAATCCGGCACGCGGCGACGGATCAAGCGTTGGGCCTTGTCAATCACCGTCAAGGTTTTAAGGCCGAGAAAGTCAAACTTCACCAAGCCAGCCTTTTCGGCATACTTCATGTTATATTGCGTGGCGGGAATGCTGGAGCGCGCGTCACGATATAGCGGCACCAGCTGTTCGAGTGGACGATCACCGATGACAATGCCCGCCGCGTGGGTGGAGGCGTTGCGGTAGAGGCCTTCGAGTTTCAGCGCGATGTCGAAGAGGGCTTTCACTGCGGGATCTCGGTCACGCTCTTCCTGCAGACGCGGTTCGAGTTCAATCGCCTGCCCCAATGTCACAGGTGCAGCCGGATTCATCGGGATCATTTTTGACAGGCGATCCACCTGACCATAAGGCAATTGCAACACGCGGCCCACGTCGCGGGTGACCATGCGGGCCTGCAATTTGCCGAAGGTGATGATCTGGGCAACACTTTCGCGGCCGTAACGCTGTTGAACATAGTCGATGACTTCGTCGCGGCGGTCCTGACAGAAATCAATATCAAAGTCGGGCATGGACACGCGGTCCGGGTTCAGGAAGCGTTCAAACAGTAGATTGAACCTGAGAGGATCAAGATCGGTGATCATGGTGGAATAGGCGACAAGCGAACCTGCACCTGAACCGCGCCCCGGCCCAACCGGAATGTCTTGCGCCTTCGCCCATTTGATAAAGTCTGACACAATCAAGAAGTAACCCGCGTAGTCCATCTTGATGATGACGGAGAGTTCGAAAGCCAGACGCTTGTCATAATCTTCCCGCGTCATGCCTGGGGCGAGTCCCGTCTGCGCGAGGCGTATGTCGAGACCCGCGTTGGCTTGCTGGGTCAGCTCCTCTGGTTCATCACCATCGCCGAAGCGCGGCAGAATCGGTTTGCGCCCTTGCACACGATAGGCGCAGCGTTGCGCGATTTCGATGGTATTTTCGATGGCCTCAGGAATATCGGCAAACAAGGTTGCCATTTCCTTTTGCGATTTGAAATAGTGTTCCGGCGTCAGGCGTCGGCGTTCATCGGCAGCAACAACGGCACCTTCTGCGATGCAAATAAGCGCGTCATGGGCGGAATAGTCGTCGGGGGCCGCGAAGAAAACCTCATTGGTTGCCACCAGAGGAATGCCAAGGTCATAGGCGATTTCAACCAGCCCTTTTTCAGCAGCGCGTTCGGTGTCAAGGCTGTGGCGTTGCAGTTCGATATAGAGACGGTCACCGAACAGCGCCAACAATCGGTTGGCAGTGTCGCGGGCGAGCGGCACTTGCCCCTGTAGCAGTGCAGCATTCAACGGACCCGATGGCCCGCCCGACAAGCAAATTATACCGTCCGTACACTGAGTGAGAAGCTCCCATGGGACGTGGGCTTCATCATGGGCTGATACATCGAGGAAGCTGCGGCTAGTCAACCGCATCATGTTGCTATAGCCCACCTCGTTTTGCGCCAGCAGAACCAGTGAATGGAATTGCCGGATGCCGGAGTGTTGTTTCTGGGGGGCGCCGTCGGCGATTGCAAAATCCACCTTGATCGACATGCCGATGATGGGTTGGATGCCCTTATCCATCATCGCATCAGAAAACTCGAGTGCGCCGAAGAGGTTGCCCGTATCTGTGATCGCCACCGCCGGCATGGCATTTTTCGCCGCCAGCACAGCCATTTGCTTCACCTGCACTGCACCTTCGGACAAGGAGTAAGCGGAGTGGACTCGGAGGTGGATGAATTGCGTTTGTGTGGGCATTTACTATTCTTCCCCCTCCCCCTTGTGGGGTGGGTCGGGGTGGGGGTGGGACGGGATCAACCAACATTCTTCGGGGAAAAATGCACAAGCTGCAGAGCGACCC
>JANMEM010000488.1:0-2626 GCA_031376985.1 Hyphomicrobiales bacterium | reverse complement strand
GGGGGCCAGGCTTGTGGCTGCAAATGCAACGGCAATCGCCGCCGCCATCAAATGTCGCATCATGTGTCGTCCTCGGTTGTTGTGCAGGCGTAACCCATCGTGACCCCCACGATTCCGCCAGTCAGGTTAATATCACGTTTCTGGCAAATTCAAACGTATGTGAAGTTCACGCAGTTGCTTGGGCGTCACATTGGAAGGTGCCCCCATCAACAGGTCTTGCGCCTGCTGGTTCATGGGGAACAGTACAACTTCTCGAATATTCGGTTCGTTGCACAGCAACATCACAATCCGGTCCACCCCCGGCGCAATACCGCCATGGGGCGGTGCGCCATATTGAAAGGCGCGGTACATGCCGCCAAACTTCTCGATAATCACCTCTTCGGGGTAACCCGCAATCTCAAACGCCTTCTTCATCACCTCAGGCTTGTGGTTGCGGATGGCACCCGACGACAGCTCCACGCCATTGCACACAATGTCATATTGATAGGCATTGATGGTGAGCGGGTCTTGGTTCTCAAGCGCTTCAAGTCCACCTTGCGGCATCGAAAACGGATTGTGCGAGAAGTCGATCTTCTTGTCTTCCTCGTTCCATTCATACATCGGGAAGTCCACAATCCAGCACAAGTCCCAACGGTCCTTGGCGATAAGGTTCATGTCCTCACCAGCCGTTGTGCGCGCTTCACCGGCAAATTTGTAGAACTTGGAAGGAATGCCCGCAACGAAGAAACATGAATCTCCTGGAGCCAGCCCTAACTGTTCCCGAATTGCTTTGGTGCGCTCTGCGCCAATATTTTTTGCAACTGGCCCCAAACCATTTTCAGCTGCATCCAAAAGTATCGTTGGATTTGGCAATGAAGTTTGGTGAGGTGCTTTAGTGTCAACAGCGAAATCCGACGGAAGTGGCCAGTAAATGTAGGCCATCCCCGGTTGGCCTTGGCTTTGCGCCCACGAATTCATCCGGTCACAGAATGCCCGTGATCCGCCACCCTTCACAGGAATAGCCCACACCTCAACATTCGGATCATTGGCAATCATGCCCGCAAACACCTTGAAGCCGGAGCCCACAAAATGTTCGGTGACCGATTGCATCTTGATCGGATTGCGCAGGTCTGGCTTGTCGGTGCCATACCAGCGCACAGAATCCTTGAAGGCGATATGCGGGAACTTCTGTGTCACGGGAAGCCCGCCACCAAATTCCTCAAACACACCGCGCAGCACAGGCTCCACCGCGTTAAACACGTCGTCCTGTGTCACAAAGCTCATTTCAATGTCGAGCTGATAGAATTCGCCCGGCGAACGATCGGCCCGTGCGTCCTCATCACGGAAGCATGGTGCAATCTGGAAATAACGATCAAAGCCAGACATCATCAGCAATTGCTTGAACTGCTGCGGCGCTTGCGGCAGCGCATAAAACTTGCCGGGGTGAACGCGAGACGGCACCAGATAATCCCGTGCTCCTTCTGGCGATGAGGCCGTCAAAATCGGCGTCTGGAATTCAAAGAAACCCTGATCCACCATGCGGCGGCGCAGCGAATTGATGATCGCACCCCGCTTCATGATGTTGCCGTGAATGCGGTCACGACGAAGATCAAGGAAACGATATTTCAGGCGAATATCTTCAGGATATTCCGTGTCGCCGAACACCGGAAGTGGCAACTCAGCGGCCTGTGACAGCACTTCAATCTCAGTCGCATAGACCTCAATGGCACCCGTCGCCATATCCGCATTTTCAGTGCCAGCCAAACGCGCCCTTACCAGACCATCAATCCGCACAACCCATTCAGAGCGCAGCAACTCAACCGTCTTGAAAGCAGGTGACGCCGGATCAGCCACCACTTGGGTGATGCCATAATGATCGCGCAGATCAATGAACAGCACACCGCCATGGTCCCGCACCCGGTGCACCCAGCCCGAAAGCCTGGTTTCCGTACCCTGATGCTCAATGCGAAGTTCGCCACACTTGTGGCTGCGGTATTTATGCGTCATGGCGCGAAAGTCCTTTGAATTTCCGCGCTAAAACGCATGGTGCAGGCGATTTGTCAAGGTTGCGGCAATGCTTTGATAATCTGCTCGACGAGCATGCGCGCGCCCGTTTGAGAAAGGTGGTCATCATCGGAATAATAGGCAACGCCATCCTGCTGGGCCACGCAGCGACCACGCAACATGGTATCGCAAAACAGGGCAGACGGTTCCACCCGCGTAAAGGACTGCTGTTTCGAAGCTGAATCCAGAATGCTCAGCACCGACGCATTGCGGGACTGAAACAGGGCAAAGGAAGTATTGATGTCCGATGCCGCTTCGTGACGCAAAACCATGGTTTTGAAATTCCGGTTGCCAACGTTCCACCCCACTTCCGGAACCGGACCAACGACGATCAAAGGCGCGATACGGGCAAGACGTTCAAAAAGCGATGCTATCGCTTTCGCCTTCGCGTCAATGCCTGTGCTCCACTCTCCATCATCCCCCACCGCCGCCAGTTGTCGACTGCTTTCAACCTCAACGCCACCTTCACCATTGTCGAAACCAACTGTTGGCCCGGCCCCCGGCAGCGGAAAAATCCGCATGGTCCAACGCATGGTCACAACAAATGCCTTTGGTTGAAGTGCGGCAATCAACTTGAACGCAA
>JANMEM010000455.1:0-1638 GCA_031376985.1 Hyphomicrobiales bacterium | reverse complement strand
CACCGATCGACCGACTGGCGGTACGCACCTACATCACGCCTTTCGATCCTGTCATCATTCGGGAACATTTGCTGCGTGAACATTTCCGGGGCGGACAAAGTTTCTATGTGGTGCCGCGCATAACCGAGCTTGATGAAATTGCCGAATTCCTGCGCGTCAATGTGCCGGAGGTAAAATTCCGCGCCGCCCATGGCCGCATGGCTCCTACGGAACTCGAAGACATCATGACGGGCTTCTACGACCGCGCTTTCGATGTGTTGCTGTCCACCACGATAGTCGAATCCGGCCTTGATGTGCCAACAGCCAACACACTTGTGGTGCATCGTTCAGACATGTTTGGCTTGGCGCAACTTTACCAATTGCGAGGACGCGTCGGACGCTCGAAAACCCGCGCCTATGCCCTGATGACCACACCTCCTGGCCGCGCATTGAACCCCAATGCCGAACGCCGCCTGAAAGTTTTGCAATCCCTCGATTCGCTGGGTGCTGGTTTCACCCTTGCCAGCCATGACCTTGATATTCGCGGTGGCGGTAATCTGCTGGGCGAAGAGCAATCCGGCAACATTCGCGAGGTTGGCTTTGAGCTCTATCAAAACATGCTGGAAGAAGCTGTGGCCCAGATGCGGGCGGGCGAAGCTATTGCAGAAGGTGACAGCCAGTGGTCACCACAAATCAATATTGGCACGTCCGTATTGATACCGGAGAACTATGTGTCTGATCTGCAGGTGCGCCTCGGCCTCTATCGTCGTTTGGCTGACTTCACCGCGCAGGACCAGGTCGATGCGTTCGGAGCAGAATTGCACGACCGCTTCGGCAAACCGCCAGAAGACGTGCAACATCTCCTGCAAATTGTGTCGATCAAAATGCTGTGCCGCATTGCCAATGTGCAATCCGTTGATGCCGGGTCAAAAGGGGCCAGCATCGCTTTCCGCAACGGCATATTCCCAAATCCGGCAAAGCTGGTGGAATGGATCAACGGGCAGGGAACGCTGGCGAAATTGCGTGCTGACATGAAACTGGTGATCATGCGCGATTGGGTAAGCGCGGAACAACGCTTGAAGGGCACGAGGGTGCTGATGCAGAATTTAGTGAAGCTGGCGGGGTAGGGAAAGCCTTAAGCCTCCGCCGCCACCTTCCTGATCAACGCCACCAGTGACTCCACTGGCTGTGCACCCACAGCACCATATGTGCGGTTCACCACAAACGTCGGAACGCCCGTAACACCGATTTGCTGCGCCAGTTCCGCTTCTTCGTGGATCTCTTTTTTGTCCCGGTCAGTGGCCAGTTCCTCGGCTATTTCTGGGCCGTTCAAGCCATTTACAATGGCAATGGTCTTCAACACTTCGATGTCGCTGATATCCTTGCCCCAGCTCCAATAGGCCATGAACAGGGCTTCCATGACTTGCCTTTGGCTGCCAATGAGATGCGCCCAACGCACCAAGCGATGAGCATTCATTGAACTTGGCGTGCGTGTGATTTTGTCGAAGGCGTAGGGCACACCGTCTTCCTTTCCAGCGGCAATCAATGGATCATGGATGGTCTTCAATCTCTCTTCACCGAACTTTCCGGCCATATAGGCATGGCGATCTAATCCCGCTTCCGGGATCGTGGGATCGAGAAAGAATGGACGGAAATGAA
>JANMEM010000454.1:0-1606 GCA_031376985.1 Hyphomicrobiales bacterium | reverse complement strand
TTGGGCATTCAGGTCAACGGCAAGCGCCGTGACGAAATCCGGGTTCCGAAGGGCTCGACCAAAGACTTTCTGGAGCCTATGGTGCTGGCGCTGGACGGGGTGAAACGCGCCCTTGACGGCAAGCCCGTGACCAAGTTCATTGTTGTCCCAGACAGGATTGTCAACATCGTATGCGCCAACTGACTTCTATCATTCTTGTTGTAACCAGTATTGTCCTGGCCGGTTGCAATGCGCGTCCGCTCTATGGCACGCAGGCCGACGGCAAGGGCGTGGCCGTCGCGCTTTCGGGCATAGCTGTGGATGAACAAAAGACGAGGGCCGGGCAGATTGTGCGCAACAATCTGATTTCGTCGTTTGGCAATGGGGGTGCTTCCAGCTTTATCCTGCGGATGCTGCCGGAAGAAAAATCGCGGGCGATTTCTTCATTTTCTACACAGAAATTATATCGGTACCGTTACAATCTGAATATCAAATATGAACTTGCCGATGCCAAATCGGGCAAGACCGTGACATCCGGCGCGAGCTTCTCCAACGTGTCCTATGATACCGTAGAACAACCGATTGCTGATTTGCGTGCCGCCGAGAATGCGCGGGAACGTGCGGCGCGAGAAGTGGCTGAAGACATTCGCCTGCGGCTTGCCGCCTATTTCTCATCACAAAACTAACCCGCCATGGCCGCGTTGCGGGAAAATGACCTTGCCGATTTTCTGAAGCGCAAGCATGCGGCGTTCAATGGGTTGCTGCTATACGGCAATGATGAGTCAGCGGTCTCGGCGGCAGTTCGTCAAGTGATTGCTGCAATGCCTGATGGCGAAGAACCGTTGCGTCTGGATGCCTCTTCATTGAGGTCAGACGCCGGCGTGCTGGATGATGCGTTTCGTTCCATGTCTCTGCTGGGGGATCGACGGCTGATCATTGTTTCCAACATGGACGAAAATCATGTGACTCATGTGCAGTCAATTTTGGATGCACGGTCGCTGGGCAATTTTGTTGTGCTGGTTGCAGATTCCCTGAAGAAGACTTCCAAATTGCGGGCAGCAGCGGAGGCCAATCCGGTGTTTGCGGCGGTTGGCTTTTATGAGGAAACCGGGGGAGCGCTTGTGCTCCGTATACAGACGGTTTTGCGGGAACACGGCATGACCTTCGCTGAAGGCGCTGCTGAGCGATTTGTTGATCTGTGCGGTTCGGACCGTTCAGTTCTGCTGGGAGAAGCTGAGAAACTTGCTTTATATTGCCACCCGAAGAAAAATGTTTCGATTGATGATGTTGAAGCTGCCTGTGGTGATCAGGCGGAATTTGAATCGGACAGTTTGATCACTTCGGTATTGGATGGCGATCTTGAAACAACAGACCGGATGTTTGCGTCGATGGTACAGTCTGGCGATGCCAAGTCGGTTTTGATCATGATGCAGATGTATCTCGCAAGGTTGGAAAATGTAAGTGCAGGATTGTCAGCCAAGCCACCCTTTTTCGGGGCTCAACAAGCGGCGTCGGCGCGGCAGTTGCGATTGCTGTCGGGTGATGATCTGGGTCGTATGCAGGTGGCGGTGCAACAGGCGATTTTGCAGTCGCGGCAGATGGCGGATTTGGGTGATGCAATTACGGG
>JANMEM010000404.1:0-8496 GCA_031376985.1 Hyphomicrobiales bacterium | reverse complement strand
CTGATAATCCACCCCTCTTCCACCACGCATAGCCAGTTGACCAAGGAACAACAGATAAAGGCAGGTGCAGGACCAGACGTGGTGCGTTTGTCCGTTGGCATTGAAGACGCCAAGGACATTATCGCAGATTTGGAACAGGGCCTCGGCTGACCACCACATAGTGCCTGATTGCGAAAGCAAGCAGGATCATGGCCGTGGCCTGATGCGTCAGGGCTGTATGGAGTTTCACCTGTCCCAAAACAGTTGAAATGCCCAGCAGCACCTGCGCCAACACAGCGACGAATACGACAAACGAAGATCGCTGCCGCAACAGCAAAACTTGAATCACGGCAAATACAAAAATGAAATAAGCCAAAATGCGATGGTTGAATTGCACGGCCAGTGCATTCTCAAACCAGTTGCGCCAGAGCGGCTGAACCACGGAAAGTCCGTCTGGCAACCATCGGCCATTCATGGTCGGCCAATCATAGGCGGCGTGGCCCGCGTCAAGCCCGGCGACAAATCCGCCGGCCGCGACCTGAACGAAAAGTAATCCTACAAATACCAGGGCCAAACTACTGCCCCACCAACGCAGCCGCACATCATCGGCATTCATGGTCAGCGCCGTGTAAATCACGGCTGCAAACAACAGTGTCGCCAAACTTAAATGAGCAGCCAGACGGTACTGGCTTACGTCAACCCGCTCCGATAATCCCGACGACACCATATACCAGCCGAGTGCCCCCTGCAGTCCGCCGATCACAAACAACAGGATCAGTCTGGGCCACAATGATTTCGAGATACGTCTGGTCGCAATAAAGAATAGCAGCGGCACGATGAAGGCAAAGCCGATGAAGCGACCCAAAAACCGGTGCGCCCATTCCCACCAATAGATGAATTTGAAATCTTCCAGACTCATCCCTTTGTTTTGCACTTGGTATTCGGGGATCAGTTTGTATTTCTCAAAAGCCTCCAGCCAATGAACTTCATTTAGTGGTGGAATTGCACCAAGCAATGGTTTCCATTCTGTGATCGACAAACCAGAGTCTGTCAAACGCGTAGCCCCTCCCACAACCACCATGCAGAATATCAGAAATGCAATCGCCCAGAGCCAAACCGACACTGCAGGAGAATTGTGCTTAATCGTTGCGTACATCCCTTGATGTACGGATATGTCCCCATGTGTAGCAAGCGCCCTTTGGCCGCACCCATTTGCGAGGTGTTCTACGTTAAGGAGAGACTATGAAACTACGCGCCCGAAAAGCACTTGGCACATTTCTTACCATTGTCTGGATGACTGTGTATTCACTTGTGATGATGGCAGTTGGCGGCATCCTCGTCATTGGGCGTGGCATGGTTCTTGAATTGCCGTTCTACATCATTGCTGGGCTGGGCTGGGTGCCGGTAGAGATGTGGATCATCAAGTTTATGTCGCGTCCTGACCCTGAGCAATCCGCTTAGTCCACGTTGAGTGCCCGAAATCCATTGGATAATCGAGCCGGAACTCCTGAGAGCAAGGCCTCGATGTAACGGATTTTCTGGAATCGTCCGGATATCATGATGCGTGGCAAGGCGTGAAGATGATTGGCATGTTCAGGTTGAAGTGTTCCCATGCGCGTTACCACCGAAGACTGAAACCCCGCTTTCTCAGACATTGTGAACTCGCGCGGACCTGCCGCATCGCGATTGCCATAGGGAAAAGCAAAATGTTCTACTGGTGCATTGAGTTCGGCGGCCACACGCTGACGTGATTCCACGATTTCACGCCGCGCATCAGCTTCCGGCAACTTCAACAGATTGTAGTGATTGAGTGTATGTGCACCTATCGTAACCAGAGGGTTGGAATTCAACTCACGCAATTCATCCCACGTCATTGCAGCGCTTCTGCAAATGGCATTCAGGTCAACATGGTTGCGTTCAGCCAACTGCCGGATGCAATCACGTTGCGCAAATTCCGGCATGGCTTGCAGCTGTGGTGCCAAGGCTTGCCATGCTGACCATTTGGCGGCCTCACTTTGGATGTCACGAACAAACAGCTTGCCGTTGATGTCAACATTCAAATGGCGTGCTTTGGCAATCACCGCCTCAAGGCCGCGCCACCAGATTTCACAGGTTCCGTCAGCAATGCGCGGTGCGACATAAATCGTGAATGGACACTGATGTTTCTGAAATACTGGCAACGCATGCAACTGATTGTCCTTGTAGCCGTCGTCCAAAGTAAAAACTGCAAATCGATTGCCCTTGCGGCCCGATTTCAACCTTTCAACAGCAGTCGATATTGATACTGGCTCGTAGCCCAGACTTTTCACCAGTGTTATTATGTCAGACAAAAATTCTGGCCCTATTTCCAGATTGCTGTTTGGCGCAAATCCGGTTTGGGTGCCGCCGCCCGGCGTGACATGATGCAGACAAAAAATGACGCCCAATCCACCCCAGCGTCCAGATAGCATTGCCGCGGCACGACTGTGGTAGATGGCCTCGAAGCCAGTCTTCAAAATTGCTGTCCGCGACATGGTACGATCTTTGCTGATGACCTAAGGCCCACACATTGTGGTGCAAAATGAAGCAAGAACGTTAAGAACCATATTACTCCATGAACGCGCTTTTGGTTAATCCTGACTCATTCCTATCAACAGCCACCCCTGCGGTCGGCGGCTTGCGACTGCGCGTGTTTACAGACATGGAGGCAGTCAAGCCAATTTGGGCGGGACTTGAGGCAACCGGAGTTTCAACGGTATACCAGTCCTTCGTGTGGTGCCGCGTGTGGCTGCAACGTGTTGGCAAGGCCCGAAACATTTCCCCTCTGGTTGTCGTAGCCGAAAATGCGTTCGGACAAACCATGTTCATCCTCCCCTTGCAGTTCAGGAGCAAGTTTGGAGTACGAATTGTTGAAGCAATGACAGCGCCGCAGTCTGCCTATGCATTTGGACTTTTCGCGAAATCCTTTCTGGCCGATGCTGCTCATAAGTGGTTCGAATTTCACTTCAGCGATGTCGTCGACATACTGCCACAACATGATGTTTTTAAGCTACATGACCTTCCTGAAACAATTGCCGGATTCCACAATCCGCTGCTTGCTGTCCGGAACTTCGGTGCCGCAAATCAGAGTCATATCATGGCCTTGCAGCCGAATTATCAAGCGTTACTGGAGCAAAAGCGCTCGGCTGAATCCCGCAGGTCGATCCGCAAACGTGATGCCAAGCTACGAGCAGCCGGAACATTGGTTTTTGATCTTCCAGCGTCATTTGAAGAGCGCAAAGCAACCGTCGAAACCATGTTGGCCCATCAAAAAATGCGCTTGGCAGAAGCGGGGGTTCACAATGTTTTTGATGATGTTGAACAACAGTTTATTGTTGATCTGATTCATACTCAAACTTCAGAAGGTCAATTCTTGCGCCCCTATCGACTAACTCTGGATGGTAAAATCGTTGCAGTCATGTTGGGTGCCTATCGACATGGCATCTATTGGGCATTGATTTCCTCACTGGCACCTGGAGATATCCGGAAATATTCGCCGGGAGATTTTGCACTGCGGAGCATGATCAAAAACCTCTGTGAAGACGGGACGCGTCATCTGGATTTTTCGGCTGGCGATACTGCATATAAAGGTCATTGGTCCGATCAACACATTCCGCTCTATTTCATTGTCCGTGCCAACAGTTTCGTTGGTCTTTTTGCAGCTGCTTTCATGGTAGTCCGCGAAAAATGCAAACGAGCAGCAAAACAAACGCCCATGCTCAACAGTTTGTTGTTCGACTTGCGCCGCTTTGTCAGCGGTCAAAACAGTTCTGCACAGTGATTCAGGCTGCGGCCTGTTGCACGCCCTCAACCTGGATCAGGTAAATATGTTCAAAACCCTTGGATTTCAAGGTCTGGGAGGCTGCAATTGCATCCTTCTTGCGGTGCGCAGGTGCGTGAACCAATACCGTGTTGCAGCCTTTGGCCAGTTGAAGCATGGCGGGTGAAGCTTCGCCTGTGTGCAACAGCACGATATCATAGATACCGCTCAAAGTTTTGATGATTGCTTCCATGCGGACAGGCAATTGCGCATCTGCCATAACGTCCATGGTGCCGTGACGAATGAATTGCAGCGTTGATGAGCGATCCCGCTGGATGGCCTTGCTGAAATCTGAAGTGCCTGTAAGTAGTTCTGTGAGACCCGGCGCGTGAGGAAGTTCAATCAAATCGGGTATCAGGCTTCGCTGCGCTTCAAGGTCCACAAGAATTGTCTTCAGTCCGCTGTCGGCAAAATTTCGGGCAAGCGCCAAAGTAAGTGCAGCACCCTCAGCTCCTCCACCTACGCCCGCAACAGCACAGGCTTTGAAATCTCCACTGCTTCGCATGGACTGGAGATGCAAAGAGAGTTGTCCAAGTGTGCCATGGATAGATCCGCCAGATGCGAGCGCGGCCAACAGCGCACGGGCCTCCAGTCCGGAACGAGCCTGCGGGATACTGGCAAGTGTGATGGGTGCCGTCTGCACGTTTACAACATTAGAGGGCGCAACATGAACGGGTGCAACGACAGGAGGTGACTCCACAGGCTCCATGCCCGTCATATCCAACTGTGGTATTTCGAACCGTTGGCCCCTTGTTTCATGGGCTGGGTGACGGCTTCGCGCATTGACTGCACTGCCAGCCAAAAGCGCCTCATTCATGCGTGTGGCTTGTGACATGATTTCAAACAGAAATGCCAACCCCACTCCGAGTCCAAGTCCAGCCAGGGACGCCAATAACATGATCGGCCCGACTTTCGGAAAGAATGGGGATGGAGGCACGGATGCCGTTTGAATGATCCGCGCGAAGCCGGGCTGAAGTGCCAGGTTTTGTCTGGTGTTACTGTCAGCGAAGCGGGCCAACATGATTTCGAGTTGGTCACGGTTGGCCTTGGCTTCGCGTTCCAGTTCTTTGAGTTTGACCTCATCCTGCGCGGCACCACCTTCGCGGTCCTTCAAACCTTCCAGACTTTTGCGCAATGACAGTGCGCGCGCTGCTGCGATTTTAGCCTGACCTTGCAGCCCATCAACAACTTTAAGCGCTTCCCGCCTGATACGGCGTTCTACATCAAAGATTTCCTTTTGCGCCGCAATCATTTTTGGATGATTGGGCAGATAGGTTGATGAGAGTTCGGTGTATTTTCGCTCTGCAGACGCCTGTTGTTCCTGCAAGCGCTGAATCGTTGGTGAAGCCAATACTTCGCTCGAGCCTTCAACGTTGCCACGTGTTTCCAACATATCACGAATCTCATCAGCTTTGGCCTTCGCCTCAGTATTGGCTGCTTCTGCCAAAGTGATTTGTGAATTCAATTCGGAAATTTCCTGGGCGTTCAATGTCGTGGTTTGTCCCTTGATCAAACCAACATCTGATCGATATTTTTCCACTGCTGCGTCTGACACGGAAACCTTGAGGCGCAGCCCTTCAATTTGAGTTGAAAGCCATTGACTGGCGCGGTCAGTGTCTCCAGATCGTGTTTCACGCGTATTCAGAACATAGGTTTCGGCCACTGCGTTGGCCACTGCGGCGGTCAACTCCCTGTCTGCGGACGAGTACTTAATGCCAATAACATTCGACTCAGGCAAAGGATAAACAATAAGTGATCCACTGAACTGGCTGAAGGCACGCTGTTCCATTGTCATCAAACGTGGATCGTCTGAAAACCCAGCTGCAATAAAAACCTGTTTAAGCATGCCTAGCCCGGCTTTCATGGGATCAAATTCGGGACGTTCGTTCAAGTTCAAGGCAGTAACAACGCGCTTGCCCAAGTCTTCTGATTGCAACACTGCCACTTCACTGGCGATGTTCCTTTCGTCAACGCGTGTTTCGCGAATGCTGGATTGGGTTACATTTGCGCTGTCGTAAGGTGTTGAAAAATTATCAATCAGAATGCGGGACTCAGCCTGGTATTTTGGTGTCGTCGTAGTGACCAAGCCAAGACCGAGCCCAGTTCCGATCACGAGACATGACAGAATAAGCAGCTTGCGTCGGCCCATGCCGCTCAAAACATCCATGATACTGAACGAGGGTGCTTCCCCGTAGGTTTGGCTCATATTCCGGACTCACTCATTGACGCGTCTGGCCTGCACATTCCCTCATTTATGGTAACCAATCCCTTAACAGCCGGACGTTGCAGGGCTTTAAGCGATTGCTAACCATAAGCCATTAGGTTTCCGGACATGGCCTGCAAAGGCAGCTGTTCGTCCCTTTTGAGTAGATGTTCCCGACATGCGTATTTATACCCTGTTTGTAGTTGCTTTGATGCTTTCCGCTTGTACTGAGGCTTGGGAGGTCAATGCACCTTCGGCACCTCCTGGAGGAACCGGTATCATGGCTGACGATTCATTGGCGTCTGGTCCTGAAGCTGTCTCCTCTATTTCGCAATTGCCAAGCACCAATCAAAATGGTGCAATTCCACCTTTCGCAACGCAAGGCCAAGCTGCCGCATACGAGTTTGGCACTGGCTATCGTGTAGGTGCGGGTGACAGACTTTCTGTTCGAGTGATTGGTGAACAAGACATCACTGGGGAATATCTTGTAGATGCAACGGGCGTACTCAGCATGCCTTACGTGCAGTCGGTTCCGGTTGCGGGGTTGAACACGGGCCAAATAGAAAAGCTGATCGAACGGAAATTGAAATCAGGCTATTTGCGTGATCCGAAAGTATCAGTTCAGGCCATTAATTTACGCCCCTTCTACATCATGGGTGAAGTGACCACGGGTGGGAGCTTCCCCTATCAGCCAGGAATTACAGTTCAGAATGCAATTGCGATTGCTGGTGGTTATGGAACGCGCGCTGATCATGGCGTTGTACTGCTGACGCGCCGCACAGCCAATGGCACCAACACTTACAAAGTACCTGTGACCACGCAAGTTTACCCCGGCGACATTGTGTTCATTCGTGAACGCTGGTTCTAACGTCCCGCCAATGAAAATCGTTCATGTATTTCGTGCTCCGATCGGAGGTTTGTTCCGGCACGTCAGGGATCTTGCCCGCGGCCAAAATGAACTCGGCCATGAAGTGGGAATTATATGCGATTCCACTACTGGTGGCGACTACGCGACGCAATTTTTGCGCGAACTCGAACGTCACTGCTCACTTGGCATCGAACGCCGCCCCATTTCCCGAATGCCGGGTATCGGTGATCTTGTGGGTTCAAAGGCAGTGGTGACTGTGGCGCGCAAATGGCATCCTGACGTTCTTCATGGGCACGGTGCCAAAGGTGGAGTCTATGCGCGGCTGGCGGCTTGGCGCCTTGGCATAAAGTCATTTTATACACCCCATGGCGGCAGCTTGCATCATCCAGCATCGTGGCCCATGCAAATGGTTTACGACGGAGCGGAGAAGTCTTTGCGTCGCATTGGCACAGGATTGTGCTTCGTTTGCAACTACGAACGTGATCGCTTTGACAGCATGATTGGTATTAATGGTGCTTTGCATATCGTGGCCCACAACGGACTTTGGGATGATGAGTTTATCCCTGCCATTCCAATAGAGAATGCGACGGATTTTCTTTTTGTTGGCGAAATGCGCGACTACAAGGGTGTAGACCTTTTATTAAAAGCCTTAGCTCTCCTTCCGGGTACCACAGCCACTCTCGTTGGCGACGGTCCCGCGATGGACGAATACAAGGTGCTCGCAACGCAACTTGGTATTGCTGACAAAGTTCAATTCACGGGTCGCATGCCCATGAGTGAAGCCGTTAAACTGGGACATATCATGGTGCTGCCGTCACGCTTTGAATCATTCCCCTATGTTGTGCTTGAAACAGCAGCTGCAAGCTTGCCATTGATTACCAGTGCAGTTGGTGGAATTGCAGAAGTTGTTCCACGTTCATTGTTGTGTGATCCTCTGACCGCGGAAAATCTGGCAAGCCGCATGGCCGATTTGCTTTCTCATCCCGCTCAAATGAAAAAAGACGGTGATGACTATGCCGCACATATTCGGAAAACCTGCTCAGCTCGGGAAATGACCCGTAAAATCGTGGATTTCTACGTTTCTGCCTGAACAACAACCTGGTGTTAACGTAGCAATAACCATAACTAACAGGAATGGTTAGCGGCGACCTCATAGGGCAAGCCGATTGCTTTGTTTGGCATGAGACAGTGCTGTGTTTCAAAACGAAGCAGGATCATGAAACCCGATATCGACAAACTTAAAAGCGTTGCCAATTCATCGTCACTCGATGTGGCGAATGGAGAAGGCCAAACTTTGCGCTGGCAAGCGAGCCGCGAAAACTTGCGGCATCAGATGCCCGACAAACCTTTCGTGGCACCAAGGGTTTTGGCCGCGATGGCCAGGCTTCTTGAAGGTTTTCTGGTTGCCATTGTGGCATTTGCCAATCTTGTCAGGTATCCGGGCCTCGAAAACATGAACGACCCTTGGCTCTACCTCACGGTGTCAATTGTTGCAGCGTTAGTGTTTCCAACCCTTTTACAATTTTCCGGGACATATCGACTGAACAACCTGTTAAATCCGTTGCCCAGGCTCACCAGTTTTGTTGCCTGCTGGCTTCTATTGTTTGC